>JAWOBN010000102.1:0-4139 GCA_046484245.1 bacterium
ATTCAGAGAATGATAAAGGAAGCAGGCATTGATTTTGCCAATCTCCCTGAATCACCTGCAGAAGAAATGATGGGAGCATATACAGGTGCAGCAACAATATTCGGCGCAACAGGCGGAGTGATGGAAGCAGCCCTCAGAACTGCATACTTTGTACTTGCAGGCCATGACCTGGAGAATGTGGATATTGAACCGGTCAGGGGACTTGAAGGCGTCAAGGAAGCATCAGTGCCAATCCCGCTCAAAGAGGAACTGCAGAAGGAACTCGGTGTTGAGGAATTCACTGTTAATGTTGCAGTGGCTCACGGACTGGGCAATGCAAGAGGACTCCTGGATAAGGTCAAGAAACAGATAGCAGAAGACGGTGCAAGCAAGTATCACTTCATTGAAGTGATGGCATGTCCAGGCGGTTGTGTCGGCGGCGGCGGTCAGCCCCACGGATGCGATCTGCTATGCAAAGGCACAAGGGCAGCAGGCCTGTACAAGGAAGATAAGGAGATGCTGGAATTCAGATGCTCACATCACAATCCTTCAGTACAGAAGCTCTATGAGGATTATCTGGAAGCACCATATTCAGAGAAAGCACATCATCTGCTTCACACCAAGTATGAGGACAGGAGCGAACTGGTATAAAAGAGAACGAATAGAGCGAATAGACCGAATAGAACGCAGAGTTTGTTCGCAGGGGAGCGGTTAATAACCCTCTCGCAGATTAAAGGGCGGCAACAGCCGCCCTTTTTTTAATCCCTGTAACCTGTAACTTGTATCTTAAATCTGTTCTTTGATAATTGAACCTGGCTTCAGCCGGTTCTTCTTTTACCTTTTACCTTGTAGCTTTTACCTTCTTATGTCCTTGCGAGGAGCGCAGCGACGCGGCAATCTCCTTATACGCCCGCGCTCTTTTCCGGGCAGTTGGCAAACCACTCCTACAATCAATCCTTGGAACTTGTAAACCTGTAACTGGTTTTCGCCTGCTATCAGCCCTTTGACATCGTCATTGCGAGGAGCGCAGCGACGCGGCAATCTCCTTATTCGCCCACGCAGATTTAGCCATCAGCCACCGGCAAACGACCTCCGGTCGAGTCAATGGTTGATAGTTTATAGTTGATGGTCAAGGCCATGAGAGACCGCATTACGCATCACGCATTACGCATAACGATACGTCATCCCGAATTGTTCTTGCTTGCCAAGCATTCGCGAAGGGATCTCTGTGGCTGGCTATTCACAATCTTGTTCATCCTCGCTCCACATTCAAGCTTGCACCTTGGATTAGGGTTCAAATTGTTGAACCCCTACGATTGTCGTCATGCGTTTTGCGTGATGCGTTATGCGATTTCCGTACTTTCCTGGCCTGATATTCACATATTCCTACTCGTTCTATTCGCTCTATGCGTTCTACACGTTCTGACTTTCACACGAAACACACGAATCGCGCGAATTCGCACGGTTTTTTGCTACCCGTTCTAATCGCTCTATCCGTCCTACTCGTTCTGATATTCACACGCATGCTAATCTATACAAATAATCATGATTCCTTTTGTCAAATCACAAATATTATTGACTTTTGTTGTCTTTCGTATAATATGTAATTATTGTTATAATCAAAAAGGATTGGTTTGGTGAGAAGGAATAAAATCTACATAATTTTATTTGTTATAATCATTTCAATAATTATATCTATTCCTCTATCAAATTTCATTAAAACAGCATTGGGTATTCAGGAATACGAAGTCAATAAGTTTTCTCACATGGCTTCATATATAGTCCGTGAGAATATACTGTCCGATAAACACAAGGATTACCTCAGGGTCGCGTCCCAGCACAATAATCTTAAAATAAGACTTTATGATAGTCTGGGCAATATCCATTCTATCAAATACACTGGTATAAGCAAACACAATATTTTACGCAATGAATACTTTATGTTTGACTCCAATGCTGATTCTCTTAAGGAACTCTATTTTTTCTATTCTGAAAACGACTCTCTCTTTATAATGAAAATCAATCTGTTGAATATAAGAAAAGGAATAGAATATCAAACCAAATATTTCGTGGATTATACTGAAGCAGAGAATAATGCTATTGAGCATCTCATAATTGGTGACCATATGCTGTCAAATGATATCAACAATGACGGCTATAATGATATAATTGCTATTTACGGCACGCGTTTCGGCACTCCCAGGGGCATTGCTGTTCTTGACGCTCATAATAACACAGTGCTCAGAAGAGTATATTCTTCATGTATGCCTTTCAATATAGGGTATTTCAAAGACAGGCATATTGTCGCTTACAGGGGTCCCCATAATGGCATATCTGTAAATGGTGAAAGAGACAATGGCAGTAAATTGGAAATCAGGGATAATGACCTCAATTTACTCCATTCATTTTATTTCAAGGGCTATTCTTTCTTTTCAACTGCTATTGATTCTATCAACAGCAAAGCAACACTGCTTCTCTTCTCACATTTCAATATGGAGGAATTCCCGTCCAAGATAGTCACCATTGATATTAATACAGGTAAAATTCTCACTGAGAAGCATGTCGGTAAGGTAACAACAAGAGGAAAACTGTATTTTACTTCTCAATTTGATAAAGGAAGGGCGGCAGGCAGGAGCGAAAAAGACACATTGTACATATATAATGATGGGGGCAATATCATAAAATCAATATATTTGCCTGACAGAGATACGCCCAATCATGATAATGTCTGTTACTCCGGTATCGGATATCTTGATATATTTAGAAGACCGGTCATTTTTACATATACTGACAAGAGCCGGCTATATAACCTGAATGGTGAAAAAATACTGACCTCAGATCATATGCTTAAACCCAGCATACAGTCGGATTTCATAAGGGTCATTGAAGATGCAGATCAGCGTTATTCCAATTACTTTTCATTGAGCAAGAAAGATAATTACTTCATATTAAATCTTATTACTTTCATAATTATTGCTTTTATTGCAATTGTTCTTCAATTAGTCATTATATACGGCATCAAATATCTCTGGATTGCAGAGATGTACAGATTCCTCTCGGTCCATACTGATAAACCGGCTTTTATACTCTTCAGAAACAGGATAATCAGCATGAATAAAGCTGCCTCATACCTACTTAATGAACATGATGATGCAAAGGAAGTCGTAAAAGAGGCATATTACAGAAAAAAGACATTTGTCATAGGCAATGATTACTATCAATGTGAATATATAAGCAGAAGGGTTCTGGGAATAAGATTCAAGGCAGTAATCATGGAAAATCTCACGAGGGATATTGAAATTGCTGAGTTCAAGGCACTCTTTGACAAGATCGCTCTCTTAAATCACAATATCAAGAACTCCATGACATCACTCTTAGCCAGAAAGGAAATAATTGAAATGCAGTACAGGGATATGCCTGATTATATCAATGAATTCCTGAAAAAAGTCAAAAGCAAGGCATATGAGGTTTCTGAGATCAGTGAGAATATAATGAATCTGGCAATCGGCAAATTGAATTATGGAGATTGTCCGGTAAAGAGTCTTAATGCCTTCATACATGAGAAATACTTTGCAGACATCAGGATTCACAATAATCAGGATATTGAGACTGTTTACACAGATGGACGGCTCCTCAAATATGTCATGGAAAACCTCATTGACAATGCAGTGCATGAAATCAATAATCAAGAAGACGGATATATTGAAATTCATTATAAGAGAGAGGGTAATGACTTAATAATTGAGATATTCAATACAGGGAGTCCCCTTGCAGAAGATGAAATTGAAAGGATAATGAAAGGCGGCTACACAACAAAACTCCATGGCTCCGGTTACGGCGTCTTTGTCTCAAAGAACATAATAAACCGCCTCAATGGCGAGTTGTGCATATATCCGGAAAAGAGAGGCAATTGTATAAAAATAAAACTATTCAATATCATCAGGAGTAAGTATGAAACAGAAAATTGACAAAGAACTTTTGGAAGCAATAAAAGAATTTTTGCCGGGATACATAACATGGGCATTTGACAAAGAAATACCGGTCAATAATATTCAGTATCTCTATATGCATTTTGCCAGGATAGATTTTCAGAGAATGCTTGAAGGCAAAATGGATGATTTATTTGATAAACTCTGGACCTATGTTCAATCAGAATCAGA
>JAWOBN010000103.1:0-3305 GCA_046484245.1 bacterium
CTTTAATTCAGTAAGGGATTTTATTGTCAACAATGGGCCTCAGATAATTGTTAATCTAATTGTTTTTCTTGTCATACTGCTTATAGGTAAGATAATCATATCAATAATTACAAAAACACTCAGCATGATGCTCTCAAAAAATGAGAGAATGACGGAGATAATAAAGAGATTCGTGCTCAATCTGGTCAACAAGGCATTTTGGGTTGTGGTGCTTATGATAGCATTGCCCAAGCTCGGCATTAATGTGGCTCCGCTTATTGCAGGTGTCGGTGTTGCAGGATTTATCATCGGTTTTGCCTTTCAGGAATCACTATCAAATCTTGCTGCAGGTTTCATGCTGCTATTAAATCAGCCATTCAGGATAGGTCACTACGTCCGGGCCGGAGGGGAGTCCGGCACAGTGGAGGAAATGGATATCATGTCAACCAAACTGATTACTCCGGATAACAAGGCAATCACACTGCCCAATAAATCTGTATGGGGCAGTTCCATTACAAATTATACAATAAAGGACAGACGCAGAGTTGAGGTGTCAGTCGGCATTTCATACAGTGCAGATATAATGAAGGCGAGGAGTGTTATCACTGACCTCATTAGTTCACATGAGAGTATATTGAAAGAGGACGGCATAACAGTGGAAGTTGGTAAACTGGCTGATTCATCTGTCAATCTGGTTGTCCGTATGTGGACCAAGACAGAAGATTACTGGGATGTGTTCTTTGAAATGAACAGAAGGGTAAAGGAAGAACTGGACAATAACAATATTGAGATACCGTTCCCTCAGATGGATGTGCATCTGGACAAACTTGCATAGATTGTTTTATTGCGGGGCTCAATGATTTTTACGTCTTTCCTCATAAGAAAAATTCACTGAATATAATTATTATGTAATGTTTGTTTTCTTAGTAAAAAAGCATTGAGCATAGCGATTGATGTAATGACGGAGAGGCTCACACATTCTCATCAGCACCGAATTATCGGTTATGCACGGGTTGGCAAAGGTGCTTTCTGAGAATTGTCCTCGCCTCATATCTTTTATGAGGAAACATATGTCTTTCAAGTACTTTATTTTTGATGAATAATGATTTTATTGACAAGCATTTAATAAAATTATATAATAACTCCATGAAAAAATTTATTCTGCTGTTTATCATAATCCTGATAGCCGTTTTCTCGTATGCATACGAATTCAAATTACTCCCTGTTGCAGGCAATAGTATTGAATGGTCCAATATTGCGCAATACAAGGATTCTGTCTATTATCACATTTCAACAAATGATTATGGATCCAATACTGCTGTAAGCCTGCAGTATATTGTAGGGGATACAGCAATGTCTGCTGTGCATCCTGTTTCCCCTGATCCCAATTCCCCGTATAATGGCGAGATAGCAACAGATTCCTCAGGCCGTGCGTATATTGCATGGTTTGATACAGACAGCACAAAGACAATTGTGTCATTCATACAGTGCAATGATACAACCTTCTCATTTTACGGTCATAAGATAGTGGATTCTTTTTCACTGAACAGTGATGTCTTTCACACCAATCTTGTCATTGATGCAACTAATGACGGGAAGATACTGATTGCCTACAATAAGGTCTATGCGCATGATTCAGGGGGAAGCACTGTGCTTGACTCTGTTCACCTGTATTACTCTCTTTCAGAGGATTACGGATTTACATTCTCTACACCCGAGCAGCTTGAAAAATCAGGTGATTTCTCCATAGAACCGGATGTTGCATGGGCTGAAGACGGCAGTTCTTTCCACATTATTTACACAAGCAAGGGAGTTCTTTCCTCCAATTATTATATTTATTCATATGCTTCCAAATCACCATTCGACTCTGTGTATCAGAATATGATTGATACAGTAGGGCTTGCATACAATCCCTCTATACTTTGTAAAAAAGACGGCTCAATCTTTGCAACCTATGCTTGCCGTAATTTGGATAATAATTTCGTTAATATCAAAATGAAGACATACAGTGATATCAACTATTCACTATCTGACACATTCTTTATCAACCGTTCTGCGCGCGATCAGAGAAATCCCCAGATGACAATGAACAGTAAATCAGAAATGCCGCTTGTTGCCTACTATGACAGTATAGATAATAATACAGTGGCAATGTTCGCTTATCATAATGGTTCGGATTATATAAATGACTGGATGCTCTGGACAGGACAGGCAAGGATTAAGAGACCGGAGATTATTTTTGTTGACAGCACGCATGTATATTTCAATCTGCTTGTGCCTGACAGCAGCGATGTCTATTCATATATATGCTCAGCCAAACCGGATAAGGCGCCCGGTGCGCCGGAGAATATGAAGGTCAATGGAGATACAGTTTCCTATTGGTATGATTCTGTCCCCATTAATGTGTCATGGGACAATCCATTTGATTACTCCAGTATATTGAGGGCATATGTCAAGGTAGGCAATCCTCCTGCCGGAAACAATGATACAACATTCACTCTTCAGGATACAATAATAAACTTTAATAATCCGTATCAGGGTGCAACAGGTGTATATGTGTGGCTCAAGGATTATAAGGGTAATGTTGATTATAATAATTTTGCCCGTATTGATGTCAAGTATGACACTATATCTCCCGATAAACCGCCTCTCAAAATCATTCCCGCTGACAGTGCAGTAGTAAACAGCAGACAATTCAATGTAGTATTCAGAAGTGCATCTGACAATGAATCGGGCATAGAGGAGTATAAACTGGAGATGGATACACTGCCTGCAATGACCTCCCCCAAATCCGCAGTAACAACAGACACGGTATTTACTGTGGACACATCACTCTTTACAGCACCATTTATGGACAGGAGGTATTTCTGGAATGTCACTGCGTATGATTCCGCAGGTAATGCTGCTTCAGGAGATGTTTACAGTTTTCTTCTAATGGCAACAAGAAGGGTTAATCAGATTTATCCTGCAGAAAATGACACTGTCAAGGACCCTGTTGAATGCACAATTAATGCAATCAAAGGATATGACGCAGCAATTGAGAAGTACAGATTTGTCTTTGCCACGGATTCAATATTAAGCACCATCATAATAGATACTGTCATAGGCAGTTCATTCAGTGATACTGTTCTTGTCATTGATGATTTTACTCAAAATACTGTTTACTGGACAGTCAGTGCTGTCAATAAAGCAGGAACAGAAACAGCCTTTTCTGATACCCAGAGATTTTATCTCGATAATTTCATTGACTCCATTGATCCTGTAATAACACGCCTTAGACCATTTGACGGAGCTGTTGTAAACAATAGCAGACCTGTGATCAGAGC
>JAWOBN010000012.1:0-2871 GCA_046484245.1 bacterium
TTGACAAAGTATGAAAAAAGTATAAAATAAATACAACATTGAATTGTAAACAAGGAGGAATGATGGCTGCAACAAAGCTAACTGTAAGTATTTCGCAAGAAACGTATGATAGGCTTGAAGAAATAAAAAAGGAAAACAATCTAAATAGAAGTGAACTTGTACAGAAAATAATAAAACAATATTTAGAGATAGAAGATGAGAAGAAACTCATTAAGGATTATATATCCGGGTATAAGAGAATACCGGAAAATGATGATGAATGGGCTGATATAGAGAAAACACAGTTAAGTGTTTTAGATAAGGAATTCTGATGAAAAGAGGGGAAGTATGGTGGGCTGATTTAGGTGCACCGGTAGGAACACGACCTGTACTGTTATTATCCAGGGATGAAGCATATAAGGTAAGGAATGCTGTCACTGTTGCCATTATTACATCAACGATAAGGAACATCCCTGTAGAAGTTAAACTTGGTAAATCAGAAGGTATGCCTAAAGAATGTGTAGTAAATCTTGATACAATAATCACTATAAGAAAGCATTTGATAAAAAATTTTATTACTGAATTGGATGCACAAAAGATTGCCAAAGTAGATTCAGCTATAAAGTTTGCATTGGCAGTGAAGTAAGACCGGCTGGAAGCCGAGTCAATGGTTGATGGTTGATGGTCAATAGTCAGATCCAAGATTCAGGTTTGCAAGTTACAAGAAATGTTTTTGTAAAAGTGCCGGGTTGACAAATCTACAAATCTGTCAAAGTGCCAGGTTGACAAAATTACAAAAATCAGCGGGAGAAGTTAGAGTCACGGGACGCGAGACACGGGACACGAGACTTCCGGCTGACGCCGGAGTCAATAGTTGATGGTTGATGGTCAATAGTCAAGACCATGAAAGATAGTGGCTGGTGACTGGTGACTTGTTGCTGGTAAAAAGAATTACAAGTAGGGGCGGTTCGGACACCACCCGGATAAGAGTGCAGAGCAGAAAGTATGTAGGGGTTCAACAATTTGAACCCGAAATCAAGAATCAAAAGGCGATTGGAGGTAATCTAAATTTATTATAATATTATTAGATTATAATCTAGAATTATTATGATTTTTTTAGAATAGGAGAAAGGAAATCTTCTATTTTACAGGCTACTGTGCCGAGGGTATCGGGTGCATTGCTTAAATGATTTTTATTGATGAATGTTCTCCAGAGAATTTGTCTGTCGGAATTATCGTCATATATATCTTTATCAAAAAACGGTTTTTCTGTAGGGATGACTGTTTCCCTGAATTGAAATGTCTTATGTATTGCTTCTTTAAGAGCACTCTTGTCAATCTCAAATTGATTTATCAATAACCATATATCATAAAAATCCTTCATCCTGGAGTTTATTGAACCGAGTTTTATCATTGCTTCAAATTTTTCGCTGATAACAGTTTCAATGCGGTATCCTTTCAAGATTGGACCGGTCATCTTCAAGATGGCCGGATAATATATATCAATCGGCTCCGGAGAGAAGTTTTCCCTGAATGACATATCCAGTTGTATGGGTATTTTTGCTTTATCAAGATAACCTGTGAATTTAACTCTTAAACCCTCGTAATTTATATTTTGCCTGATTGCCTGAATTCTGATGCTGTCAGGATCAAACATAATGCCGTCATCATCAATATTAATAACACATATCTCTTTTATCATTTCCTTTAGACTGTCAATATCCAGAACATCAAGGAAACTGAAATCAATATCCATTGTGGCGCGCCGCTCATTAACATCCAGAGAATACAGTATCAATGCACCTTTTAGTACAAATTTATGCCTGTACTTGGATACACTTAATCTATATATGAATCTCTCCATACCGTAATATTGAAGTATTTCCTGAAATGGCTTATTTTCAGCCATTGCTTTGTTTCTCAGTTTGGCACGGATTGAAGCAGAGATATTCTTACTGTTTGTCATATAAGGGTTTCCAGTTTGGGTTTGATTATATTATGAACTCTGCATATTCGGGCGTATTCCATTATTTTATTGGGATTGATGTTATGTTCGGTGACTGCAATTTTAAGACCCTCTGTTGCAGTATCAATGCCTATTTGATTACGGAATTTAAAACAGTCCGCAATTGTCTTGGCTAGATTATATATCTTTACCCTATATCCCTCAATTTGATGCATGCTTATACCTGCAGAATATGATTTGGATGAAAAATGATAGTATTTGACAGGAGGATAATTGATTCTGTATTCTCCTGCACCCTTTTCAAGAGCAATATCAACACGGGATGGTATATCTGAAGTCGCATTATAAAAAGACAGTGCGGATATGAGGCATATCACGCCTCCGGGTGCCTGGATATTTGCAAGTACAAGGTCAGGATGCTCCTTAGGCATATTATCTTCAAGTGCATAAAGACCTCTTGCCGGTCTAATGATTCTATTTTGATCAAGCAGATGCTTTATTGTATCAGGATGGAAACCAGCATCAAGAATATCCGAGAACCGGATTATCCTGCCTGATTCCTTCATAAACTTAATCAGTTCATCTGCTCTATTTGACATATCTGCTCCGTATAAAGTTACTATATATATGAATAAGTATAGTAAAATTATACAGATTGTCAAGAGGATTTAGGATAAGCGGGGAGGATTAAGAAGGTAAAAGCCCAAAGGTAAAAGGTAAAAGAAGGAATAAGAGCGGGGGAGAAGTAATACCGGCTGGAAGCCGGGTCAAGAGTTGATGGTTGATGGTTGATAGTCATGCGAATAGCAAGCCAGATATCGTGATGCGTGTTGCGTAATGCGTGATGCGGAAAACTGTGAATAGGGGCCACAGAGAATGCTTCACGAATGTCTTTCAAGCAGGCTGAACTCGCAACGACAGGACCC
>JAWOBN010000059.1:0-5857 GCA_046484245.1 bacterium
TGTACCGGGCACAGGCGAGAATTCGTTCATCAGTATGCGGACACCCCTCGCATGTATGAATTCAACTGCACTATCAATCATCTCCAGTGTTTGGCCGGGAATACCGGCAATAATATACACATAGATGTCGGAAGGGTCCATATCAGTGGATTTGAAGAGTTCTATTGCCCTTTCAATGTGGGGCATGTCAGCTTTATTGTCATGCTCCCTGTGAAAATCAGCGGAAATCGTCTCAACACTGAGGGCAATTCTTCCGATATTGAGTGATGTCATTATATCAACTGTCTCCCTGTCTATGTAATTGACATGCAGGCCATTTGAGAAGTGGAAACGCATAGGGTAATTCCTCTGAGCAATGCGTCTGAACAGGGGTTTGAAGTGTTCCTCGCTCCTGTACAGCAGGGCGTCGTCATACAGTGCAATGTCCTCTATGCCGATACTGCTTAGATTGTCAAGAACAGAGAGCACATAATCATGGTCAAAGAAATGCACATTGCTGTTGAGAACCGGCACAGCGCAGTAATCGCATCTGAACGGGCATCCTGTCTGTGTCAGTATGGAGGCCCCTGTATTGCCTCTGTAGAGGTCATACCGGGGCATAAGGTCCTCATATGAGTAATCCCGGTCAATAGTCATATCAGTGCGGTAATTGAGGAAGTCCTTCAGGCCCCCCAGGCTCCCTGTATAGAGAAAATCCGGTCTCATAGAGAGTGCATGGTCCGGAAGGAGCCGGGCGTATATGCCTCCCAGAAGAGACGGCACAGAGTAATCTCTCAGCACTGACAGCACCTCGTCCACACCCCTGTACCAGTAGGTCATCATTGATGTGACAAAACCGTAGTCAAAATGATTGTCTTCAAGGAATTCTTCAAATGCAGCCCGCTTCACACCGTATCTGTAAAAGGGCCTGTCAATTGTAGAGAGAATGGCCGGTTTGACTGTCTTTTCTCTGACAAAATTCCCTGTGGAATACTGTCTCGGGGTGGATGTCTCATTAAGAAACGGGGAATGCCTGTCCATAAAATCAAATAGAGTAACATCAATACCGTTCTTCTCCAGATAGTCAGCTATATAGAGTAAACCGAGGGGTTTGAGCCAATAGTCAAAACAGGCAAAATCATGAACAGGGGGATTAATGAGTAATGCGCGCATACTCAAAGAAATACTGTTTGCGTGAGCAGTAATCGGGGAATTTGCTGAATGACTTGGCTGCAAAAATGAGGCTGTGCATCACTTCCCTGTATGCAGCATATTTTTCCAGGTCATCTTCTGTAAAATCATTCTGTTTCTTGAATTGAAGGCGTCTGGGATTGACATAAGTGCCATTACGCTTAACAGCAAAATGGAGATGGTATCCTGTTGCTATGCCTGTTCTTCCCACATATCCTATCACATCACCCTGATTGACGAATCTGCCCTCCACCATATTGCGCTCAAATTTATTGAGATGCATGTATTCTGTCTCATACCCGTTTGCATGTCTTATTATAATGGAATTGCCGCCGTATCTGTCATAGAATCTGTGAATGATCTGACCGTCTGCAGCAGCATAAACAGGTGTGTTCTTCGGTGAAGCATAATCAATTGCCCAGTGTGGATAATACTTCTTCATAACAGGATGAAAGCGTTTTGAAGTATAGCCGGATGATATTCTCGCATATTGGGCAAGGGGGGCTTTCATTATGTATCCCTCCATCCTGTTTCCGTCTTTGTCATAGTATCCGAATGTATTTCCGTCATTGTAAAAGAATGCCTCATAGAGGCGTTTGTCTGTTTCAAATGAAGCATAGAGTATTCTGCCGTATCTGCTGAATTCATTGTTGACAAAATGCTTCTCAACCATTACCTCGTATTTGTAATTATTCTGTATATTGGAATTGAAGTCAAACTGCCATGCGAATATCTTTGCAAATTGTCTGACCAGTTCACCTGTTTCACCGCGGGAGAGCAGTTCACTGTACAGATTGGTGCGTATATCGCCTTCAAGATAGGCAATATTGAGTGAATGTTCGGAATCCCTGGATCCCACTGAATAGATGCGGTCCTTTTCAACAAGGAGAATATCACCTGTTCTCCTGTGATATTCAAGTTTCTTGAAATTCATCTTGCTGTCAGTATAGATATATATCTTCTCTCCGGGCATGCATTTTCTGAGGTCTGTCTCCTGTGATAGATAGGAAATAACAGAATCCCTCACACTCTTCTCAATACCTGATTTTCTCAGTATGCTGATAATCGTGCCATTCTTCTCAATGGTGTATTTGACCCCTATGAGGTCTCTGGATGGTATTCCACTCCTCAGGCCCGTGTAGGACAGGCTTAAAATAACTGTAAGAAGAATAATCGGTAAGATGTAATATAGATGCTTCAATCTTTTAATCCGCTCCTTGCATAACTTGCAATAATCTGTTTCTGTGCAAAGAAGAACAGTATGATAAGAGGAACAACAACAAATGTGGATGCAGCCATAAGCAGTGTGTAGTCAGTTGTCTGTTCCTGCATGAAATAGGCGAGACCGACCTGAACAGGTCTTATCTTGTCGGAATTGGTTACCACGAGAGGCCAGAGGAATGAATTCCACGAGCCGATAATGGAGAATATGGATATTGTTGCAAGTGCCGGTTTGGATAATGGGACAACAACCTTGAAGAGGAAGCCCAGATCCGAGTATCCGTCAATAACAGATGCATCATAGAGATCCCTGGGTATTGTCTTGAAATGCTGCCTCAGGAGGAATATGGAGAATACATTGGCTGTCCAGGGCACTATCAATGCATAGTATGTGTCAATCCAGCCGAATTTCATCAGTATGAGATAACCCGGCACAATATAGACAGGCATGGGAATCATCATTACAGCGAGCATTCCGACAAAGAGGAACTCCCTGCCCTTGAAGTCAAGACGTGCGAATGCATATGCGGCCAGTATTGATGTGATGAGGACTCCCGCCAGTGTGAAGAAAGCCATGATAATTGTATTGAGGAAATACCTGCCGAAATTGACCTTTGTCCAGGCATCGGAATAATTGGAGAATTCAAATGACTTTGGTATGAATGACGGCGGGAACTGCACTGCCTCTACAGGTGTCTTGAGGGATGTGGATATCATCCAGAAGAACGGGAATATCATTGAAACAGCACCTACTATAAGCAGAACATAGACAATGTATTTTGAGAATTTGCGGAGCTTATTCATAATGAACATTGCGTTCTCCGTATTTCTTTTGAATTACTGTTAAAGTGAGAATGATTACAAACAGTATGAATGCAACTGCAGTTGCATATCCGTATTTGAGGAAATTGAATGCCTTGTCAAAGAGATAATACACAATCACATTTGTTGTGCCCAGCGGACCCCCCGGGGGCGGGCCTGTCATCATCCACACAGGAGCAAATACCTTGAAGCTCATTATTGTTGTCATGAGAAGCACATAGAATGTGGTGGGAGAGAGCAGGGGCAGTGTTATATGCCTGAATGACTGCCACTTGTTTGCGCCGTCAATGGATGCACTCTCATAATAATGGCCCGGTATATTCTGCAGTCCTGCAAGGAATATAATAATATTATAGCCCAGTGATTTCCAGACAGTCATTATTGACAGAGAGAATAATGCCAGTGAGGGCCCCTTGAGCAGCAGGGGCAGTTCTGTCTGAAACATCATCTCAAATATGCCGCGCGGTTCCTGAAGCCACTGCAGCGGATTGAGCCCTATGAGCTGGAGGAAATAATTGGCAACACCGATGCGCGGGTGATAAATCCACTTCCACACAATACTTATTGCAATGATTGATGTGACAACAGGGAGGAAGTATGTTGTTCTGAAAAAACCCTTGAATTTGATCTTCTGATTGAGCAGTACTGCAATTGCCATGGAGAATATGATTACACCCGGAACAACAGTCATCACATACCAGAATGTGTTTGTCAATGCATGCCAGAAATCTCCGTCCTGCAGAACATTACTGTAATTCTCAAGTCCGACAAAACCCTTTGAACCTGCAATGCCCCAGTCATAGAAACTGATTCTGAGTGCATAGAGTATGGGTGTAAACCGGAAAACCAGAATAATTGCCAGTGCGGGAAGCAGGAACAGCATGGCTTTGATAAAATTCTTCTTCGCCTTATTCATATATCAAATTTTACTTGAAAAGTATTCATTGTCAAGCAGAAGAATGCTGCAGGAAAGGCTCTATCTCTCCAGGGATTCCTGTTCCAGTTCTGTCTCAAATCTGCCCTTTGAGAATATATGAGCAATGAAGAGGCCTGCTATTATAAGGGGTGCTGAAATATAGACCCTGAGCCGCGGCATCTCACCTGTATATATGACCTCTGTAATTATTGAGAAGAGGGGGATAAGGTAGATGAAGGCATTGACCAGATGGGCATCCTCCTCCTTCAATGCCTTGTTCCACATGAGATATGCGATTGCAGAGCATATTATGCCCAGATAGACAAGCGGAATGATAACAGATATATCTGTGTTTGTTATGAAGGCCGGATTGGATATACAGTCATATATGACAAATGGTATGAAGAATACTGCACCCCAGAGGGAGAGTTCCCGCGTTACTGTGAGCACACCGTAATTGCGGCGTGTATTCTTTGCATAGTATGTGTATCCGATCCAGGAGACAACAGAGAGAAACATCACAATATCGCCCCGGAGATTAAGCTCCATACTGCCGGAAAAACCGAATATCAGAATGTATATGCCTATAAAACTCAGTATTATGCCTATAATTGTAACAGGGGAGAATCTCTCCTTGAGAAAGATACGGTTGAATATAATGGTGAATATGGGGACAGTGGAGACAATCAGTGAACCATTTGCAGCTGATGTGTACTGAAGGCCGTAATTCTCAAATAAAAAATACAGTGTGACACCTGTAAGACCCATCATAATAACGGGGAATCTGTCCGGCCTTGCAATCTTCTCCCTTTTGCCCTGCATCTTGACAATCACAGTAAGGGAGATATAGGCAATGACAAATCTGAGAAAACCTATTGTAGCAGGAGGAATCTGCTCAACAACAATCTTGGTGGCAACAAAAGACACACCCCATATAATAGCTACAAGCAGTGCAAATACTATTGACGATTTATGCTTCATACAGGCATTATACCACCAACCCCCTCATTTGCAACCAATATGTCCAACTCCCAGGGACGGTGGTTGCAATTTAAGCAATTTTATGATATATGTATAGTATAATGAGGAGGTCAATATGACGAGAAAAGCCAGACATGATGGAAAAGGCTATTATTATCATGTATATGCCAGAGGACAGAGAAAGAACCCTATATTCTTCTCCAATGATGATATAGGCGCATTCATAAATATTCTAAAGCAGGTCCTTGATGAAACAGACATAGAACTGTATGCATACTGTATTATGCGCAATCACTTCCACTTGCTTGTTTACAGGCGCAATACCCCACTGGCACAATTCATGAGAAAGGTCAATACAAAATATGCACTGTACTTCAATAATAAATACGGTACAGTAGGACATGTATTCCAGGGGAGATTCGGCAGTGAACCATTACTGGAAGAAGAGAGGGATCTTCCAATAGTAATAAATTATATACACTATAATCCCGTTGATGCAGGTATAGTAAGTAAAGAGAGTGATTATCCGTTTTCCAGTGCCGGCTTCTATGAGGGCAAGAAGAGCTATATAGAGCAATTGAAGAGGATAGATTATGACAGGAGTATAACGGACAGGGAGTTTGAGACCTACAAGGGCGTAATAGGCACCAAAGAGGAATACAATAAACTGCTCAAGCGCAAACCGGGCAGAGAGAAGAGACACCCAGAATATTGACGGACTGCACCAAAAGGCCGGCAGCACGGATG
>JAWOBN010000092.1:0-16588 GCA_046484245.1 bacterium
CCGATCTGGGATTGGTGGATGTGGCACGCTTTGATTTCGTGCCGCTGTTCCCGAAGGATGCAGACGCGGGTGGGTGAAGCCGCTTGAAACGCTCAATCCAGGTGTGAGCAAACCAATCCTCACAGGCCGCAAAACACGGGACGGATTCAGAGATGACCAGCATAGGCATTATCTACAAACAACGACACGAACCGGCTGAGAAGGAGGCGCGGAAGCTGGGTGCGTGGCTCGAGGCCGAGGGCATCAACGTGTTTGTGGAAGAAAAGGAGGCTCCGGGGCGGGCTGGGAAAATGATCACCCCCTCCACCTCGTGCATTCCGGAGAGCGTGGATTGGCTCGTGGTGCTGGGTGGAGACGGCACCTTGCTGGGGGCTGCCCGCCAGGTCGGCCGTTACGGTGTGCCCATTCTGGGGGTCAATCTGGGGGGGCTGGGATTCTTGACCGAGATCCCCTTATCCCGGCTATACCCGTCAGTGGAGATGATGCTCAGAGGTGAACTAGAATGGGAGAGCCGCCTCATGCTCGAGGCGAGGGTGATTCGACAGGGCGAGGAGGTTTGCCGATCCAATGTTCTCAATGACGTGGTGATCAACAAGAGCGCACTGGCAAGGATTCTGGATCTGGATGTGCATATTGACGATCAGTTTCTCACCACCTTTCGTGCCGACGGGCTGAGAGATTCGTCAGGATTTGAACCACGCGATCGAAATCAGCGACAACCGATGGAAGACCAGAGGCCACCTCCGACCGCAAGATGAGAGTCTTCTGGTCAGCCCGTGTCTCCATCGACGTGATCACCCGATCCACGGGAAGCTGCTTCCGGTCTCATGGGGGGCGGCAAATCAGAGGAATTCATGGCACCGTCCGATTCAGGTGAGGATGAGATATTCATATGTGAGAAGTGCGGATACAGTGCAAACAGTGAAGTTGCCCGCACCATTGCCCAGCAGTATGAAGGAGGCAGTGAGGATATAGAAGAGATACACACGCCTGTTGATGGGGATGTTGAATCAGTGAGCCGCTTCCTCTCAAGAGAGAAAGAGGAATTCATTAAATCAATACTCATCATACACAATGACAAACCGGCATTCATACTGGTCCCCGGGAACAGGGATATCAATGAAGCAAAGATTGACATTGCCCTGAAGGGTAAATGGAGATATGCTGAAGACAGTGAGATCCGTGATACAACAGGTGCCCGGGCGGGATACATCTCCCCTGTGGGACTCAATATTGATGTATATGCAGATACAATGCTCAAACACGCATCCAATATGGTTTCAGGTGCCAATAAGGACAACTATCATATAACAGGTATTGACATCAGCAGGGATATTCCTTCAGACAAACTCCATTTTGTTGATATTGCATCAATCAATGACAATGACAGATGCCCTCAATGCAGAGAGGGGAAACTCAGAAGGAAAAGGGCAATAGAGATAGGGCATATATTCCAGCTCGGCACAAAATACTCCGAGTCAATGAATGCACTCTATCAGGATGAGGACGGTACTCAGAAGGTTATTGTAATGGGTTCATACGGCATAGGGCTCGGCAGAATTGTCAGTACTGTAATTGAGCAGAATCATGATGACAGGGGCATAGTATGGCCTGTATCAATCGCCCCCTTCAAGGTCATAATACTGAATCTCTCCATGAAGGACGAAACCGTGACAGCTGAGGCGGAGGCATTGTACAGTACACTGAACAATGCGGGCATTGAGACACTGCTTGATGACAGGGACACTGCAGCAGGGGTCAAGTTCAATGATGCTGATCTCTTGGGCATTCCCGTAAGGATTGTAATAGGGAAGAAATTCAAAGAGACGGGTAAGTTGGAGATATCATCAAGAAAGGATACTGAAAAGGAATTCATATCCCCGTCATCCATTACAGATGCAGTGACAGATATGCTGAATAATTCAAAAGGAATGAAGGATGTTTCAGAAAAGAATACTTGAAGAGCAGATACAGTCCCTTGCAGAGGATCTTCTTGTGAGGGATGATTTTGCAGACAGGCACATATCTTTAAAGAGTATTGAAATTAAGAGAGGAAGGTCTATAATGATAAGGATATTCCTTGACAGGGAAAACGGAATTACAATAGATGATTTAAGTGATTTCCACAAGGAATTTCAGTTAATCCTGCAGGCTGAAAGTATTTGGAATGATGATTTACAGATGCAGGTTTCATCACCGGGTCACTCTGCAAAGAAGTAGGAGGTTTTGTGGATACAAGAGAAATTATTGACTCTTTGATTGACATTGAGCAGCAGAAGAGTATAAGCAAACAGAAGGTCGTTGATGTAATCAAACAGGGCCTTATCAAGGCATGTGAAAAACAGTTCGGGGAAGACGGCAAGTATGTGGTTAATATTAATGAGGCAACAGGCGAGATAATCATCACTCGGATGATTGAAGTAGTCAATGATGTTTCTGACAGTCTTAATCAGATAAGTATAGATGAAGCAAGGGAATTCGCCGATGACATAAAGGAAGGCGATGAACTTCAGGAGAAACTCACTATAAAGAGTTTCGGGCGTCTGGCAATCAATGCAATGAAACAGCATATTACCAATGAACTCCTTGAAGAGGAGCGCATATCATTGTTCAATGAATTTTCA
Organism: bacterium; assembly: GCA_046484245.1. Taxonomy (GTDB): domain Bacteria; phylum Hydrothermota; class 32-111; order 32-111; family 32-111; genus JAXHVG01. Next base: position 2,625 of record JAWOBN010000092.1, read on the forward strand.
GGCAAGATTGACAATCTGGTCAATGGCTCCATCAAGAAGATAACACCCTCACGGGTTTACATCAATCTCAACAGACTGGAAGCTATTATGCCCATGGATGAGACAATACCCGGGGAGAGATACAGAATAGGGCAGCTCATCAAAGCGGTTATTATTGATGTTGAAGAGAACAAGGGTGATCCGAGGGTCTATCTCTCAAGGCGTTCCGATAAGTTCCTCAAGAGGCTGATGGAATTTGAAGTCCCTGAAATTGAGGACGGGACTGTCATTATAAAGGGCATTGCAAGAATGCCGGGCATCAAATCAAAGATAGCTGTCATGTCAATAGATGATAAAATTGACCCTGTCGGCGCATGCGTGGGTGTCAAGGGTTCAAGGATAAGGACTATTATCAAGGAGCTCAACAATGAGCATATTGATATCATACAGTGGAGTTATGATTCCATAATATTCACACAGAGAGTCATTTCACCGGGTGTTGTTATACGCGCATTCAAGAATGAGGAAGAGATGAAGATGAAACTTGTTGTCAAGGACGATACATATGAAAAGGCAATTGGCAGAGACAGCATAAATCTCAATCTCGCCTGTGACCTGACCGGCTGGGATATTGAGGTGGAGAGTGAGTCAAGCTTCAATGAGCCTGAGGGCGGTGAGCTCAATAAAATAACGGAAATTGACGGATTGACGGATAATATGAAAGACAAGCTCATTGAACACGGTTACAATACACCTGACGATATAGTGGAAAAAGGCATGGAAGGACTGAAAGAAATTGACGGTATCGGCAAAAAGACAGCCGAAAAGATAATTCAGGCAACTGAAGATTTCATTAAAGGAGACAACTGATATATGACTGATAAACTAAGGGTCTGTGATTATGCAAAGAAAGTAGACAAGAAATCTGTTGATATAATCAATATACTGAACAAGCAGTGTGATGCGGGTATCAGCAAGAGAGGGTATTCCAAAACACTGGAAGATGACTGGATTAAAACCCTGGACAAACACTTCAAATTAGAAGAGCAGAAGAAGGAAGAAGAGAAGAAGAAGTCCAAGAGGAAGATAGTGAGGGTTATAAGGCACAGGGACGAGGAAGAGAAAGAAGAAGCAGAGAAGGAAGAGAAACCCGAGGAGGAAAAGCCCAAACCCGCCCAAAAGGCCGAGAAGGTCAAAGCAGAAGAAGTCAAAGAGAAGAAGGCAGAAGAAAAACCGGCAAAGAAGAAGAAGGAAAAGCCGGAACCGCAAAAACCCGCTCCAGCCAAAAAGAAGGCAAAAGCACCCGAGAAGGAAGAGAAACCCGAAAAGAAGATAAAGAAGAAGGATAAGAAGAAGGGCGTCAAGAAGCCTGAGCCCAAGAAAGAGACAAAGACAGCAAAGAAGGGACGGAAGAAAAAGGACAAATACTCAACTGATAAATTTGAGGAAGTTGAGACAATTCACGATAAGAAGAAGAGTGCTGCAACCTCAGATGATTTCACGAAAAAGAGAAAAGCCAGAAGAAAAAAGAAGAAACAGATTGACAAGAAGAAGATAGCAAAATCTGTTGAAGAGACAATAAAGAGCATCAAGACAGATAGCAGCACAAGCAGCAGAAGAAAATACAAGGATAAATCCAAGCAGAGCGATGAGACGGAAGAGGAGATCAGGAGCATAAAGATATCCGATTATATTATTGTTTCGGATCTCGCTGAGAAGATTGACATTGATCCTGTTGAATTGATACAGACAGCAATCGGACTGGGCATAATGGTGACAATCAATCAGAGGATTAATTTTGATAATGCATCCATACTTGCCATGGAACACGGATTTGAGGTTGAAAAGATAGAGAGCAGGGAGGATGAAGAGGAAGATGAGACCAAGGGGCTTGAAGATGAGCATGATGACAGACAGCAGAAACCCAGAGCTCCTGTTGTTACTGTTATGGGCCATGTGGACCACGGCAAGACAACACTGATAGATTATATGCGGAAGTCAAGGATTGTTGAGAGTGAACACGGTAAAATAACGCAGAACATAGGTGCCTACACAGTGGAATCAAGCAGCGGGAAAGTTACTTTCATAGATACACCCGGACATGAGGCATTTACTGCAATGAGAGCCCGCGGCGCACAGGTAACGGATATTGCCGTGATTGTGGTTGCTGCAAATGACAGTGTCATGCCCCAGACAAAAGAGGCAATACAGCATGCTGAGCTGGCAAATATTCCATTTATTATTGCAATAAACAAAACAGATCTTCCTGAGGCAGACCCTGAAAAGGTCAAGAGGGATTTGCTTAATCAGAATATTGTTGTTGAGGATTACGGCGGAAAGATACCTGTTGTTGAGATATCGGCATTGACAGGCAAGAATGTGGATGAGCTGATTGATACAATACTGCTGCAGGCAGAGCTTATGGAATTAAAGGCTCCTGTTGAGGGACAGGTCACTGCAACAGCCATTGAAGTAAGGCAGGATAAGGGCCTGGGACCTGTTATCAACTGCATTATACAGAAGGGCATATTGAGGAAAGGGGATGTCTTTGTCTCAGGCAAGACACATGGAAAGGTCAGACTCCTTCTCAATGAATTCAATGAACAGATAGAAGAAGCAGGGCCCTCCCAGCCTGTGTCTGTTGTCGGTGCAAATGATCTGCCCGAGGTCGGAGATGTGCTCAACACAGTTGAGGATCAGAGGGATGCAAAGGATATTGCCAGGCAGCGTCATCTCGCCTACAGGGAACAGCTTATCAAGAAGAGAGAGGTCACCAATGTGGATTCCTATGAAAGACAGCTCAAGGACCTCAAGAAGAAAGATCTCAATTTCATTATTAAGGGCAATGTCTTCGGTTCAATAGAAGCACTGGCTGATTCACTTCAGATGCTCTCTGATGAAGAGGTGAAGATCAATGTTGTTTACAAGGAAGTTGGCATTGTCACAGAGAATGATGTCAATATTGCCATTGCCTCTGATGCTAATATTATTGCATTTTCCACATCGGTCTCAGCTGCTGCAAAGAAATACGCCAAAAGCGAGAATGTGCTCATCAAACAGTACAATGTCATATATGAAGTCATTGATGATATCACCAAAGCCAAATTGTCGCTCCGTGAACCGGAATACATTGATATTGAAACAGGCAGGGCTGAAATAAGACAGCTGTTCTCATACTCCAAGGCAGGTACAATTGCCGGATGTTATGTGAAGAACGGTTATATTACGAGGAATGGCAGAGTAACTGTTACCAGAGACGGAGAGGATCTCGGATCATATCCCATCAAGTCACTCAAACGGTTTCAGGATGATGTGAAAAAAGTGGAATCGGGTTATGAATGCGCAATGATTCTGGAAGGATTTGAGGATATACAGAAGGGCGATATACTCAGATGCATTATCCGGGAGATCAAAGAACCCGAGTTATGATTGTCGGTATATGTGAAATAGAACTCTTTATACGGGACTCTGCTTCACTCAAGGACAAGAGGAAGATAATCAAGTCAATCAAGTCGCGGCTGAGAAATAAATATAATATATCAATTGCGGAAACAGGCAATACAAATTCACATAAATACGCCACACTGGGCATTGCAACCGTATCCAAGGATAATAAGAGGATACAGAAGGTTATATCAAAGGCAAAGGATTATATTGAAACAATCCCCCAGGTGATGATAATCAAATCAAATATGGAAATATGGTAGAGAATAAACAGAGACTGAGGAAGGAATCACATCTCAAGAGGGCAATAGCATCAATAATGATGCGCATGAATGATCCGCAGCTGAGATTTGTCACTATTACGGAAATAAAATTCTCTCCTGACAAGAAGAGGGCTACTGTCTATTATATTGTTCTGGATGAAAAGAAGGTCCATCCGGGCAAATTGAAGAAGGCATCGGGTTTCATAAAGAAGAAACTCCCTCAGTATATAAGCCTGAGGCATATACCTGATCTTGTGTTCACCTATGACAAGAAGGTTGAAAAACGTGAGAATCTGGAAGAACTGTTTACGGAATTAGAGAATGAAAGAGATAATTCGGATCCTGAATAAAGCCAAGCGCATTCTCATACTGTCCCATCTCAGGCCGGACGGAGATTCAATAAGTTCTCAGAAGGCGCTTTATCTTGTTCTGAAGAATATGGGCAAGGAAGTGAAGATCACTGCCAGGGACAATGTGCCTGAACTTTATCAATTCCTTGACAAGGATAATGTGTTCAGCACAGATTTCTCCGAGGACTATCATCCGGATACTGTTGTTTACCTTGATTCGGCGCACAGGGACAGAGTAGGCAGGGATCTTATCGGTAAATTGTCAAGACAGATCAATAATGCAGTTACTGTCAATATTGACCATCATGTATCCAATGAAAATTATGCGGATTATAATTATGTTGACCCTGATATGTCATCCACCTGCGAGATACTCTACACCATGTTCAATAAGATGAATGCCGCAATTGACCCTGATACTGCTACAGCCATTCTCACAGGTATTGTTACTGACACAGGGTATTTCAAATACAAATCAGTCACAAGCAGCACACTCAAAACTGCAGCTTCTCTCATGGACAGTGGCGCGGATCTCTATTCTGTTTCAGAGAAAATTTATATGAACAGGCCCCTGGCCAAGGTACAGCTTGAGTCAAGGGTATTGGAGCGCATTGAGATGATGGAGGACAGGGCAGTTTCTTTCATTTACAATAAGGATTTCACTGAACTCGGTGCAAAATCCGAATACACGGACGGAATCGTCAATCAAATGCTCTATATAAGGGGCATCACTCTTTCTGTTCTTATAATTGAGCATGGAAAGGATGTGCGTATCTCATTCAGGAGCAAGGGTGACAAGTACAATGTGAACAATATAGCTGCACTGATTGACGGAGGCGGACACCCCAATGCATCCGGTGCATATATGGATAATACGGATGCAGTAAAGGCAGGAACCATAGTAAAAGAAATTATTGGCAAATTGGAATAATGAAGAGAATTCTGACAATCATTGGCGCAAGACCGCAATTCATCAAGCATGCGCCCCTTCTGGAAAAGCTTTCAAAATATTTCTCCACATGCACTATTCATACAGGTCAGCATTATGACAGGATAATGTCCGATGTATTCTTCTCGGACCTGGGAATGGATGAACCGGATATCAATCTATCCATCGGCTCACACACGCATTCCAAACAAACAGCACTGATGATGGCTGGAATTGAAAAAGTTCTTCTCTCCGAGAATTTTGACTGTGTCATTGTTTACGGTGACACCAATTCAACAATTGCAGGCGCGCTTGTGTCTGCCAAACTCGGTATAAAAACAGCCCATATTGAAGCGGGAATGAGAAGCAATAACAGGAATATGCCCGAGGAAATCAACAGGATTGTGACAGATCACCTGTCCGATTTCAATTTTGCGCCGTCACCTGATGCAGCTGACAATCTCAAGAGGGAGAATCTGGATTATGTGATTACGGGTGACATTATGTTTGAAGCATTCCGGAAATTTTCGCCCAAGGCAGAAAAGAGGGATATTACTCCTATAACAGGACTTGACAATGACTTTTATCTGCTCACTCTGCACAGGCAGTTCAATACAATGCCGGATAATCTCAAGATAATAATGGAGAGGCTGGCATCTGTTGAATATGACATTGTTTTCCCCATTCATCCCCGCACAAGAAAGATCATTAATGAGATATACCCTGACAATTACTGTCCTGCCAATATACACATGATTGAACCGGTCGGTTATATTGACATGCTTGCACTGATTCATAAGAGCAGCGGTGTGATAACTGACAGCGGCGGGCTCCAGAAGGAGGCATATTATGCAGGCAAAAAGTGCATTACACTGAGAAATGAAACAGAATGGACTGAAACCCTGTTAAGCGGCGCCAATATGCTGTGTCCGCTTGCAGAATGCAGTATTGATGAATTCCTCTCTGATAGAGATGGCTGCAGCTTCAAGCCCCTCTATTCGGATATGGAGGCGTCAACCATAATAACCCGGTACTTAAGGGAGAATCTATGAATATAAATAATGCATTGATTTCCGTGTATAATAAAGACGGACTGGAACCCCTCCTTGAAGCATTAGAGAGACACAATGTCAACATATACGCTTCATCAGGCACTGCTCAATACATAAACAATGCCGGATATACTGCCCGGAGCACAGAGTCAATCACAGGCATATCCCGGATGCTCGGAGGCAGGATCAAGACAATAAACACAGAGCTCTTTGCAGGCATACTGGCAAGGGAATCAGACAGTACTGAAGATATTCCTGTTGTATTTGACATGGTTATTGTTGACCTCTACCCGTTTGAGGAGACATTGAATAATACGGACAATCACAATGAGATAATAGAGAAGATTGATATAGGCGGCATATCACTGATAAGGGCTGCAGCCAAGAATTACAAGAGGGTAGCAGTACTCTCATCAAAAGACCGGTACAGTGATGTAATAGAGGAAATGGATTTTCTCCATGGGGAATTATCCCTCAAGACATCCAAGATACTTGCCCGGGAGGCATTTGCCCTCTCATCTGAATATGACAGCGTGATTTCATTGTATCTCTCTGGAGCAGGGGAAAAGAGCAGTACGGATCAATCCCGGACAGAGAGTATTCAGATGGAGAAAATAAGGGATTTGAGATACGGTGAAAACCCCCATCAGAATGCTTCTATATTCAGGATATCAGATGCTGATATATCAATAGCTGACTTCAATATCCTGCACGGCAAGGAAATGTCATACAACAATTACATGGACGGTGATGCAGCAATGAATATTGCTGCGGGATTCAGTGAGCCTGCATGTGCAATTGTCAAGCATGCCAATCCATGCGGAATAGGCACTTATGAGACAATTGCAGAGGCATATGAACTGGCACACATGTCAGACCCCATGTCTGCATACGGTTCCATTGTCGCCATCAACAGGCCCTGTGACATTCAGACAGCTGAGCTGATCAATCAGAATTTTGTGGAGATAATCATTGCTCCGTCATTTGAAGAGGGTGCAGTGGATATATTGACATCAAAGAAGAATATCAGAATACTGGAGGGTGCTTACAGTAATGCCCCTGAGATGAATTACAGATATATCACAGGCAGTATGCTTTTACAGGAGAGAGACAATCAGCCGGATAATGAGTTTCACTTTGATACTGTCTCAAAACGGAGACCGACAGAGAAGGAATTTGAAGCAATGAAATTCGCCTGGCAGGCAGTGAGATATGTAAAATCCAATGCTATTGTCATTGCAAGCAGTCACAGGACAATGGGAATAGGTGCAGGACAGATGTCCAGGGTTGATGCTGTTGATATTGCAATAAGGAAAGGAGGCGGCTCAACTGCCTATACAGGCGGCAGTGCACTGGCATCCGACGGATTCTTCCCATTTGCCGACTCCATTGAAAAGGCATACAATGCAGGCATTTATGCAATTATTGAACCGGGCGGTTCAAGAAGAGATATGGAAATAATCAAGGCGTGTGATGAGAGGGATATGGCTCTCGTATTCACAGGCAGGAGACATTTCCTTCATTAAAAGGAGGGGTTTATGTTATTTAAAAAGAAAAAACTTGGGCTTGCACTGGGCGGAGGTGCTGCAAAGGGACTGGCTCATATAGGCATACTGAAGGTCCTGGAGGAGAATGACATCAGGATTGATTTTGTCTCCGGCACATCCATGGGCGCAATCATCGGCGCAATGTACGCTTCAGGCATGTCTGCAAGTGAGATAGAGAGCGTGGCAACAGGACTGGACAAAAAGGAGGCAGCATCCCTTTTCAGGATCACACTGGACGGAGCCGGTTTCATCAATGGCGAGAGGATAACCGGATTACTGGAGGATGTCATACATAAAAAGAAGTTCACTGAAATGGAGATACCCTTTGCCTGTGTTGCATGTGACATTGTCACAGGAAGAGAGATTGTATTCACTGAAGGTAATATCATCAATTCATTGAGGGCATCCATGTCTATTCCCGGCATATTCTCTCCAGTGAAGAATGAGGGTAATGTGCTTGTTGACGGAGGTCTGGTCAATCCTGTTCCGGCTGACACAGTGCGTGATTTGGGTGCTGACAGGGTGCTTGCAGTCAATGTGCTTACAGTGCCTGAGCTGAAACACAAGAACCTTACACTGCCTCAGACAGACAAGGAGATAGAGGAAGTGCCGGACGATAAGGGACAGTTCATTGACTATCTCAATAAACGGGTGAAGAATTTCGTCAATAAGGAGAAGACCAATCTGGAGGCTATTGCCAAGAGGGTCGGCTCAATCTTCAATCTCACTGATGAAATAAATATTCTGGATATCATGTCACAGACAATGCATCTTGCAGAAAGCAGGATTGCCGAATATAAACTGGAGGCAGACGAACCGGATCTGCTTGTCAAACCCGATATGACAAGCATCAATCATTTTGATTTTATCAAAGCTGAAGAAGCCATTGCAATAGGGGAGAAGGCGGCAAGGGACAATATTGACAAGATAAGGAAATTAATCTGAAAGGGGAGTATATTTGTTTGCGGAAATAATTCAGAAATCATCAGCATTTGATTCACTGGGCAATGTCATTACAAGTGAGATGAAGAATCACTACAGCGGGAGTTACACAGTCCGCGCATCAAAGGTGTACCATTTCAGCAGGGATATTGATATTGATTTTCTCTCAGAACTCCTCTGTGATTCAATTACTGATGTGATGTTCATAAACAGTCATGCCCGGCTTGAGAATGATTACACAGTGAGTATTGAGAAACGGCCCGGTGTAATGGACCCCGAGGCGGAGACAATAAGGGATTACCTGGAGCTCTCTCTCAATACCCGCACAGATGTGAAGATACTGTCACGCTACTATCTGTCAGGCAATCCGCCTGATATGCTAAAGACAGTGGAATTTATGAAGAACAGGTATTACAATCCCCTTATAGAGGATATCAGCCAGTCGGTCCATTTTATTGATATAAAACCCAAAGAGGATATTGAAGTAAGAACAGTGCCGCTTGAAGGTGATCTCAATGAAATATCCGAGTCCATGACACTCTCGCTCAATGAGAGTGAGATGAATGCTATAAAGGAATATTTTGAGGAACTGGGAAGGCAGCCCACGGATATTGAACTTGAGACAATTGCCCAGACATGGTCTGAACACTGCGTGCACAAGACATTCAATTCTGATATGGAATACAATGAAAGACATATATCCAATCTTTTCAAAAGCACTATTGTCAAGGCAACAATTGATATTGACCATCCGGATGCTGTTTCCGTATTCCACGACAATGCCGGCATATGGTCATTTGACAGTGAGCATGATATATGCTTCAAGGTGGAGACACACAATCACCCTTCAGCACTGGAGCCGTACGGAGGAGCCGGTACAGGCATAGGCGGTGTGATAAGGGACACAATAGGCACAGGTCTCGGGTTCAAACCAATTGCCAATACTGATGTTTTCTGTGTGGGGAGTGACAATGACAATATTCCTGCCGGTACAATAAAACCGGGCGATGTGCTCAAGGGCATAACAGCAGGAGTGCGTGATTACGGCAACCGCATGGGCATACCCACAGTGAACGGCTCAGTGCATTTCCACAAGGATTTTGCAGGAAATCCTCTTGTTTATGCCGGTTCACTGGGTATTGCAAAGAAGAAGAATGCATTTAAAGAGGTAAGGGACAATGACATGATCGTGCTCCTCGGCGGCAAGACAGGCAGGGACGGCATTCACGGGGCTACATTCTCCTCCGTATCACTCCATGATCAGTCACAGGATGTTTCATCAGGTGCTGTGCAGATAGGCAATCCCATTGAGGAGAAGAAGATGCTGGATGCAATTATGGAAGCGGACGGACTTTACAGTGCAATTACTGACTGCGGTGCAGGCGGCCTGTCATCAGCTGTAGGAGAGATGGGAGAGAAGACCGGGGCAGAGGTGTATCTTGAAAATGTGCCCCTTAAATATGCAGGTCTCACCTATGATGAGATCTGGATAAGTGAATCACAGGAGAGAATGGTGCTCTCCGTACCGCCGCGCAATTATCCCCGTCTGAAGAAAATTATGGATAAACACTCAACAGGCATATCTCATATCGGTTATTTCAGGAACAGGGACCTGACAATAAAATACAAGGACAAGACAGTATGCGAACTGGATATGGATTTCCTTCATTCCGGACTCCCCATGGCGAAGAAGAGAGCTGAAGAATACGGCAATATTGCATCAGGCAGTGATCCTGATATCAGTGAGGATATTACCGGTCTGGCGGAGATGATTCTGGCTGACGGCAATACTGCATCCAAAGAGGATATAATCAGACAGTATGATTATGAGGTGATGGCCCAGACATCAGTGAAACCCCTCTGCGGAGCCCGTCAGGATGCTGTCAGTGACAGTGCTGTCATAAGCCCCCTGGATTCATCAAAGGTTATCCTGATATCCAATGGCATAAACCCTCATTACGGCAAGCTCAATCCTCGTCAGATGACACTTGCTGCAATTGACGAAGCATTGAGAAATATCCTTGCACAGGGCGGGGATATAAACCATACAGCACTGCTTGATAATTATTCATGGGGCAATGTGTCCAATCCCCGCACACTGGGCGGCCTTATTGAATCAGCTGAAGCGTGCAGGGATTATGCTGTTGAACTGGGGACTCCCTTCATATCAGGCAAGGATTCACTGAATAATTTCTTTGAAATGGATTCACGGACAATTGAGATACCCCCGACACTCCTCATATCAGCTGTCTCTGTGACAGATGCAGGCAATATCAGACCCTCGCATTTCACAGGTGAAGGCAATACTGTATGTTTGCTGGGGAAGAGAACAGAGAATGAACTGGGCGGCAGCGCACTGTACAGGGCATTGGGTCATGCAGGTGAAGGCACTGTTCCGCAAACAGATATTAAGGAGTCATCTGCAATACTGGGGGCAGTGAGCAGGCTCAATGAGATGAACATTATCCTCTCAGCGCATGATTTATCAGACGGCGGGCTTCTCGTCGCACTGATGGAAATGGTGTTCGGCAGTGACTATGGATGCAGTGTCAGTATAGACAGCAGTATGCCCGGTTATATGTATCTCTTCTCTGAAACACAGTCGCGTTTTATTATTGAAGTGAGGGATGAGGACATGGATATATTGAGAGCTGCAGCAGGCAGTATTGTCACTCCGATAGGCAGGACCATGCCCGGCAGACAGCTCTCTGTCAAATACAATGAAGAAGAGACGGAATTTGATATTGACAAATTAAAGACATTATGGAGCAGGGGAGTATTATGAATAAATTCAGGGCGCTTGTACTGAAGGCGCATGGTGTTAATTGTGAAATAGAATCAGCACATGCACTGAAAAGATCCGGGTTTCTGCCTGACATAATACATATTGACGATATACTCAAGGGCAATGCATCACTGTCCGACTACAGCTTCTTGGTGTTTCCCGGAGGATTCTCATACGGGGATTATACCGGCAGCGGCAGGATTGTTGCATCCATTGTAAAGCATCATCTCATGGAAGACATAAAGTCATTTATTGAAGACGGAAAACTGATACTGGGAATATGCAATGGATTCCAGATACTCGTCAAATCAGGCATACTGCCCAATCGGAACGATGATTTCAGCCAGAATGTATCACTGATATTCAATGATTCCCATCATTATGAGGACAGATGGGTTCATCTCAAAGTAAGGTCAAGCAGTGCATTCACTGCAGGCATAAGTACTGTAATGGAACTGCCCGTAGCACACGCAGAGGGTAAATTCGTATTTGACGATGATGATTTCCCTGATATTGATGATCACATTGTAATGGAATACTGTGACAGTACAGGAAAACCGGTCAATTACTATCCCGTAAACCCCAATGGCAGTATGAAAAATATTGCGGCAATATGTGACAGAACAGGCAGGATAATGGGTATGATGCCCCATCCGGAGCGTTTCTACGCAGACCATCTATATTATGGTAATCATAGCCCTGCATTAACAGGAAGCATAATATTTGATAATGCTTATAAGTATATAAAGGAGGAATTGTAATGAATAGAGGCATATTCAGAATGTATGATGTAAGAGGCATAGCAAAAGAGGATTTGACAGATGACACTGTATATAAAATAGGCAGGGCATTTGCCACATATATCAAGAGAAGAGGGGGCAAGAAGGTTGTTTCAGGCATGGATGTGAGACTCTCCAGTCCGCGCATCAAGGATGCATTTGTCAGGGGTGTTCTGGACACAGGTATTGATGTGATAGACACAAAACTCTGCACAAGCCCGATGCTCTACTATTCACAGCATTTTCACAATGCAGACGGCGGCATTATGGTGACAGGTTCCCATAACCCCATAGAGTACAATGGCCTTAAGATGGTTGATCCCGATGTGACAATATACGGGGATGTCATACAGCAGTTCTATGAACTGGCTGAAAATGAGGATTTTGAAGAGGGCAGCGGCTCATACAGTGAATATGACATAGAGGATGATTATATTGACATGTGTGTTTCTGCTGTCAATATTGAGGAAAGCCTGAAAGTGCTTGTTGACCCGGGTAATGGCACAGCAGGACCTGTAGCAGAGAAGATATTTGAGAAACTCGGTGTAGAAGCTGATTTTATCAATAAACAGAGAGACGGCACATTCCCCAATCATCTCCCTGACCCGACTGTAATGGAATATATCAAGGAACTGAGGGAAAAGACAGCTTCAGGTGACTATGATATGGGTATAGGTTATGACGGTGACTGCGACCGCATAGGACTGCTTGATGAGAATGGTGAAGTTATTTACGGAGACCAGATACTCGGCATACTTGCCTATGATTTACTGTCAAGAAGGAAGGGCGAGAAGATTGTGTTTGATGTGAAATGCTCACAGGGTCTTGAGGAAATGATAAACAGTATGGGAGGCAGACCGATAATGCATAAAACAGGCCATTCCCTCCTTAAACGCAAGATGAAAGAGGAAAATGCACTGCTTGCAGGAGAGATGAGCGGGCATATGTTCTTCAATGAGAATTTCTATGGTTTTGATGACGGATTATTCGCATCACTGCTTATTATGCAGATCGTGTCTCAGTCAAAGAGGAAACTATCCGATCTGAAGGGTGTGATGCCCTATTACAATTCAACACCGGAGATCAGGGTTGAATGCACTGACAGTGATAAATTTGATATTGTTGAGAAGGTCGTAAAACATTATAAGGATCAGGGCAGGCGCGTTATTGATATTGACGGTGCACGTGTCTATTTTGATAATGGATGGGCACTGGTCCGTGCATCCAATACACAGCCCATACTGGTCGTGCGCGTTGAGGCTAAAACACCTGAGGCACTCAAGACAATAAAAGCGAATGTCAAAGAGCATCTTGAGAATTACCCCCAGGTCAATACTGATGCCATCAAGTAAAAAATACATTGGTATAATAGGCGGCAGTGATATAGCGCCTGAACTCTACAGTGAATGCGTGGATATCGGCAAATCAATAGGTTCATTGGGCTACCCTGTTATATGCGGGGGGCTCTCCGGAGTCATGGAGGCAGTGAGCAGGGGAGTTAAGCAGGCAGGCGGACTGACAGTGGGGCTCACTCCGGATGATAAGAATGATGCCAATGAGTTTATAGACATATCAATTGGAACAGGTATCGGCATATCGCGCAATCTGATGATAATAAGGAACAGCGACATTATAATTGCAATAGACGGCAGATACGGCACACTCTCAGAGATTGCCTTTGCACTGCAGCTCAACAAACCCATTATTGCTTATAGATCCGATTGGCAGGAGAAACTGGAGCTGAGGAATGCGGGCAGTATTGAAGAAATCGTGAAATTCATAGAGGAGCATTTGTGAAGCATCTCAATATCACACTGAAGGGTTATGTGCAGGGTGTGGGCTTCAGATTCTTCACTGTAAAGACAGCCCGCATTCCTCAGCTCCAGTTTCTCCTG
>JAWOBN010000013.1:0-11289 GCA_046484245.1 bacterium
AATCAGCATCTAATTAAATTTGCCCGCAGTATTAAAAATCATGAAGAATATATCTTGAATCATTGTGAATATCCTATTCATACAAGCAAATTGGAAGGTATAAACAACAAACTAAAAAACATAAAAAGACACGCTTACGGTTATACAGATACGCAATACTTTGAATTAAAGGCTAAACAGGCGTTTCCCGGTAAATCCACCAACTAATATGGAGAAGAACCGAAATATTGAAATAAATGTCATGATATTTTTAGACTTAGTGAGAGGAAAAATTTAAGTTACGATATTTATCAATTTAAAAAATTCAATTTTGTCAACTATCACAAATTTCAATGACTGTCCCCGGGAATTGGATAGAATGCTATGTAAATCAAGGATTAGATTAGGTTATGAAGGGATTTGGACTGTTTCGGGCAGAATCTATTTGTATCTTTGCCCTCCATCCCTCCATCGTTATGCGTAATGCGTTTTGCGTGAGGTAATTTAAATTAGGGTTCAAATTGTTGAACCCCTACTATTTATCGTGATGCGTTTTTTAGGAGATTATCTTATCATTTGCTCCCTGAATTCCTTGACACTTCATTTTAATATATTATATTTACATTATGAATATGAAAAAGATATTTGCTGATATACTGCCTGAGGAGAGGGTCTTGAGTTCAGGTGAGATTCTTGATGATTATTCCACTGATGAATCATTTATCAGGCATTCCAAGGCTGTTGCAGTAGTTTTCCCTGTTTCCACCCGGGAGGTATCGGATATACTGAGCACAGCTTATGAGAATAATATTATAATAATACCCAGGGGACTTGGCACAGGTCTCTCGGGAGGCGCAATCCCCATTGAACCATCAGTGATTGTATCAATGGAGAAGATGAACAGGATACTGGAAATTGACACTGACAATCTGATGGCTGTGGTCCAGCCCGGTGTCATTACCGGTGAACTGCAGAAAGCAGTTGAGGAGAAGGGATTGTTCTATCCCCCTGACCCGGCTTCACTGGAATCCTGTTCCATTGGCGGTAATATTGCAGAAGCATCAGGCGGTCCCAGGGCTGTCAAATACGGCACAACAAGGGACTATGTCAGAGGATTACAGTTCGTAACACCCCCCGGGGATATTATGAGACTGGGAGGCAAGATAAAGAAGGATGCAACAGGTTATGCACTGAAGGATCTTATTGTCGGCTCAGAGGGAACACTGGGCATTGTTACTGAAATCACACTATCCTTAATCCCCCTGCCTTCACACTATACGGATCTCCTTGTGCCCTTTGATTCAATGGATGATGCAGCCAGAACAGTATCTGATATTGTAAAGAGCAGAATAATACCTTCCACTATTGAATTCATGGAGGAGAGGGCTCTTCAGACTGCCTACAGGATGCTCGGCAGTGATGCTAAGACAAATCAGGGAACAGCACAGCTGCTTATCCGGGCAGACGGTTTTGACAGTGAGAGTGTGGACAGGCAATGTGAACGCATAGGCGAGATATGTCTAAACAATAATGCTATTGATGTATTTGTTGCTGACTCAAAGCAATTCCGGGATATACTGTGGAGTGCCAGAAGAAGCCTGCATGATGCTGTTGTTGACATGTCAATTGAGATGGAGAGGGAGGATGTAGTTGTTCCGCCTGCTGCACTGCCGGAACTTGTGAGAAGGATAAAGGAGCTTGAGGTAAAATACGGTATAATGATTGTGATATTCGGGCATGCAGGTGACGGTAATGTACATATCAATATGCTCAAGACAGAGGAGAATAAAGAGAATTTTGACAGTAATCTCAAGGACCTTGTGAAGGATATCATGGTGATAACACTGGAGCTGGGCGGTAATCTCTCAGGAGAACACGGCATCGGTCTCTTTAAAAAGCGCTTCATGCATATGGCATTCACAGAATCTGCACTGGATATTATGCGCGGTATAAAGAAGGTCTTTGACCCTAAGAATCTTTTCAATCCGGGAAAGATACTGCCATGAAGAGATTATTTATTCTTGCTTTTATTATCCTTACTGCTCTGTCAATCCCTGCATCCGAAGTGATTTTTGACAGTGACGGCATTTATTCTCTCATAACATCCCCGTACACCAATGCAGTTTATATATCCCCCATTATATCGTCTCAGACAGCAGCAGACAATATCATTGACAATAACAGCACTCTTATTGTGCCTGTTTCATCATTTCAAAAATCCTACTCCCGTCACTGTTCAATCATTGAAGCAGGCTGCAGTGTATATGCACTGGACGATTCATTGCCCTTTTCAGTGATTATCAGCCCCGGTCAAGTTTTACTGGGGAGTTTTGAACTGTCTGACAGGAAGTATTTGGGTAATTGTTTCCTGTTCCATTCAGATGAGAGTGATGTCATTAATTCATTTTTAGTGATTGCCGACTCCCTTAAGTCACGGGCAATGCCTGTTAAGGACCTCGGCTCAGTTGCCAGAGAGGATGTTCACTCTGCACCGGGACAATTCGTCAATAAGATGATTACATTAAGAGGCACCATTGACAATATCAGGGAGATATCCGGCTCGCAGATGTTTCTTCTCAATATGCAGGACCCTGTAAATCCTGTAACCATAGTCATTTTCAATGATATTGCAGAAAACATCATTGCCTCGGGCATCAATCCGCAGTATTTTCTCAATAGGGAGATCTCTGTAAAAGGTGTGTTTATTGACCATCCCAGGTATGGTTATGAGATCATTCTTAATTCACCGGACAATATTGCAATCATTGATTAGAAAGAGAAGAGTTTCTTCATCTCATTGATGAACTCATCCGCTTTATCCTGAAATTTGTTTTTGATATATCCAGACAGTGAATTCTCTGTTATGCTCACAGCAGGCATTTTATAATTGCCTGCCAGTTCAAACTTCACGCCTATTGTATCCGCCTCATAATCACCTGCCCTGAGCAGCCGTTCCAGGACACCTGTGTCAGCAAGACGCAGGTCAATGATATAATTGCCCTCTATCAGAATATTCTTGTCAAAGTCAACATTGCCGCTGTATATAAGGGAATGACCGGTCTTCTCCATATAGAAGTCCTCAAATGTAACCTGTTCATTGTGAATGTCAAATACTCCGGACATATCCTCAAAGTAGAATGTATCAGGCATATTGACCTTTATCACACCGCCTATTTTGTCAAACAGCACCGGATTGACCATCCAGCCCTGTCCCACAACCGCAGACACCTGCCCTGCTATTGTCTGTCTCATACTGTCCTGATAGAAGGAGACAATACTCCTTGAATCCACCTCTCCGCCCATTTCATACGGTGTAATATCATGCCTGTCATTGAACTGCTCTATTTCAACACCGTCTGTCACAAGGTCTATTTCAATATATTTCCTGTCAGGATAATACATTGCATCTGTCTTGATACTGCCGCCTGACATGAGCCCCGTATAATCTTTTATCTGAGCCAGTCCGTCCCTTATGAGAATTGTCATTTCACTCTTTGCAATCTTTTCAGACCTGAACACAGCAGTATCACATTTTGCATTCACTTTAATATCTATATTGGACGGAATATCAATATCCGGGCTCTTGCTCTCTTCATTGCTGTTGCTTATTGGGATGAGTGAATCAATATTGATATAAGTGGCAAGAACATTCATTGTTCCTGAATAATCATTATTTTCTTTCCTGATATCTATCCCCTTCACAACTCCGTCAATCCATTCACCCCTTATAAGGGCACTGCCAATATAGAAATGTTTGAAATCCGTTACAGTGATATTGTTAAGTTTCAGTGACGGCCTGTCCCTCAATCCGTCAATTGACAATTTATCAGTGATAAAGTCAAGTTTCACAGTATATGCATCTTCACTGAGCAGCCCTGTCATTTCCCCGTTGAATTTTCCCGTGCAGGTGCTGAGTGCCTTGATGCCGCTGAGATCAGCCTGACCGGAGAAACTGTCATGCAGCACCTCATCCTTCAGATGATAGGAATATGCATGCCGGGAATTGATTCTCCTGCCTGTCATATTCATTGTGCCGCTTGTTCTTGTACCGTCCCAGTTTCCCCGGATATTGCTGATATCAAAATTGAATGTGTCATATCTTAAAGATAGATGCTTTATTGTATAATCAGAGTATGATTTGCTCAGTATATGATCCAGATCCGCCATTGAATCAAAATCAAATGTATAGTCAAAATCAAAGTTCATTTCACCTGAGACAGTGAATTCAAGGGAGTCAGTCAATTCCTCCAGATGCGAGGCATTGATGCCTGTGATTCTTGTTCTGCCTGTAAGACGGCGGTGCAGAATACTGTCAATATTAAAATAACCGCTTGTCATTACAGTGTCCTGACCCCATCTCAGCAGCATTTCATAGTCAATACCCGAGTCCCTCTTTGTCATTGTAAATTTGCGGAAATCCTCCAAAGACACTCTCCTGTCCTGATAATCAATATCCATTTTCATATCATTGATTCGGGCAGTGAGTGTGTCTATATTCAATATATTACTCTTCCATGAATCATTCATATTATAAATCCCCGAAGCATTGCCGTGCCCCGATGCATCAATATTAATCTCCTCAGGTAATTCCAGAAAATAGCTCAGTGTGAAAGGTGTGATATTTTCAATGTTGAATTTGTAGGATAACAGACTGTCTGCAATAGTCACTCTGCCGTGTATCTTTTCATCTGCAGGAGTCACAACAGTAAGGGGGGATAGTATTATGCTGTCACCCAGCACAGCTTTCAGTTCAGTGCTCAGTGTGCCGATTCTCTCTATATAATCAATAATGGGTCTTGATGTGAATTTACCGCTCACATAAAGCAGTGAATCCGAAGACACCATAAGCATGCCATTGATGTCATCTATCTGCAGTGTATCAATAAAAAGCACACAATTTCTCATTCTTACATTTGACAGGAACATAATATCGTCTTTGTCACTGAGCACTTGTTCCCCCCTTTCAATTGAATCAGAGTCAATGCGGAGGGTGCATGACATGAGAGTCATGGAATTGAAGAATATTTCCTTTTTCAGGAGTTTCATGAAATCCACCTGAAGGTCTGCTGACGGGATACGGGCATTAAACATCCCTGTTTCAATGACACATTGGTGAAGTGTAGCTGAAATGCCGTCAAATGAGAATGAATATTCCAAATCCTCAATAGTTACATTTATATCCTGCTTGTCTGCAATCTCTGCTATACGCTCGCGGATCTTCTCTGTTCTCAATTCATTCCTGACAACAAAATAGATGCCTGCTGCAGCAACTGACAGTATTATTAGTATTATCAGAAGAAAAGAATATATTCTTCTCATATGTCAATCCATAAGGTTTTTTATTTCTGCATTCTTAAGGAGCTCAATGCGCAGATAATCAGAGAGATTATTTATAATCTCCCTGGCATACCCGCGGGAAATATGTTCAGCCATCAGTTCAACCGCACTGACGGAATAATCAACAATATGCCTCTTCTCTATCAGGTCAATCCTCAGTTTGCCCGCTCTTTCAATATAGGTGTTGATAATATTGAGCTGTTTGATCTTATTCTGCGAAAGCATATCCGTGTTTTCCTGCATTTCATAGAACCTGTCCCTGATAAGACTTGCTGCCAGACGGTGTTCAATTATACCGCATTTCTCTGCACTGTTCTCCGCCTTTGACAGGACATCATCACAACTCGTATAATCCTCTGTTGCCAGATAGAACCTGGCAAGTGTTATATTGTTCCTCAGTAATGCAACTGCATTATCAGTATCTGATGAAACCTCAAATGCCTCTGATGCAACACTGGAGAGTTCAGTGATTCTGTTTTCCATATTCTGATAGAGTTCAGCAGCAGTGGAAAGTATGTCAGTGAGCATCGTTATATTATTCATCTTCCTTGCTGATTCAATGATGTTCAACGCCCTCTTCTCGGCTTTTTCAAATTCACCCTTCTTAATCAGCATCTTTACCATTGTAATACCCAGTTGACATATCAATTCTTCATTCCGGTATTTCTCCGCCTCCTTCAATGCATCAGCAAGTATTGATTCCTCCTCTTCCAATGCACCGGCAATACCCCTTATCTTTGCCTCAATCTCCATTGAGAGTATCTTCAGTTCAGGCATGAGGGTATCTGCACATGATATCCTGTTTGCCTGTGCAATGTGCAGTGCGTCTTCCAGATATCCTGTCAGCATAACAGTTTCAGAATACTTGATTCTCATATAATTGAGCAGATGAATATGCTTTATCTCCTCTGCAATCTGCATGGCTTCCCTGTAAAGCATTGATGCTTTTTCAAGATTGCCTGCAGAGATCTCAAGTTCGGCAATATTGACAGTAACCTCTGCATCCATTGTCTTTTGACGCGTTTTGGCGGCAATCTTCTTTATCCGGCGGAACTGCTTCATTGCAGTTTCAGTATCCCCCTCCTCATACATAAGGCCTGCAATATTATTGAGTATCTTCATTTCCTCTCTATCATCACCTATCTTCCGCGCAATCTCCAATGCTTCATCATACATATGCTTTGCCTTTCCCTTATTGCCTTTCCTGTCAATCAATGCTGCAAGATTAGTCAGTGTTATCATTCTGTCCCTGTGAAATTCATTGTCTGTCTGAATCTTCAATGCCTTTTCCATTGTTCTCTGTGCATTGTCCAATTTTCCCATGAACCAGTAAATACGCCCCAGATTGACATACTGCGAACCCGTGTCTCTCAATCTGTTATGCTTAATGCTCAGGGCAAGTGCTTTATTACAGTACTCGGCAGCTTTATCATACTGCCCCTGCTCTGATGCAATGAGACTGAGCTGATTGTACAATGCAGTCGGGAGATGCTCATCTCCGGACTGCTCGGCAATCTCCAGGCTTTTCCTGTACATATCCTCAGCTTCACGGGGTTTGCCGGACTGCTGTTGTACAAGCCCCCTGTAATTGTAATAACCTGCATAATGTTTCTTGTCCTTACTGAATATATCCTCATTTTCAATGAGGAACTGCTCGGCCTTATTCAAATCTCCGCTGCTTATAAGGATATTGACGATCCTGAATGCAACAGTATTGAACAGTGAGTATTCATTGTTCTTTCTATGATACTCCAATGCCCTGGAGTATTTACCCATTGCACCGGAATGAGCAAACAGCTGCATATCCAGATCCCCCGCCTCTCTGAGGAATACAGGCGCCCTGCTGCTGTTTGCTGCTTTATCATAATGATATGATATGTCTCTTGCCTTCTCACGGGATTCCGGATAGAGGTTCTTTTCAAAATAGACTGCTATCTGATTGTGGACCTCAATCCTCTTTGTCTTCATCAGTGAAGAATACACAGCATTGTGAAAGATTTCTGTCTGGAATCTGTACTGCGAGCCGCCGAGGAATCTCAGATAATTATTATCAGTGAGGAAAGTCAGATCCTCATCAACAGAAGCCTTGTCAAACCTGAATATCCGCGTTATGTAATCAGCAGAGAATGTATTTCCCAGAATAGATGCATATTGAAGCAATGTCTTCACTGATTCGGGCAATGTATCAATTTTTTCAAGGAAAATTGACTTAAGGGAATCGGGCACAGCACCCTGACTTTCATCACTGAGCAGCAGGGTATTGCCTTCCTTGTCATACAGTTCACTGGAAAGCATAAATTCAGTCAATGCAGCTGTATAACCGGGGTGGCCGCCTGTTTTATCCATTATGGCACTGATAAAAGAATCAGAAGCATCGTACCCTGTCATTTCCTCAATCATCATGCCTATCTGCTCTTCTGAGAGATAAGGGGTTTCAATAACAATATCAAAATCAGAATCCGGCTCTGTACGCGATGAATAGATAACAGGTATGTTTTCAATCTGTTCTGTCAGGCCTGACAGAACTTTTTTTGACTGTCTGTCAATATGATGATAATCATCAATAAAAAGAATCAATTCCCCTGATGCTGATCTGGCATCAATAATCTGACTGAGGGAATGATGTATGTAGGATATCAGTGTATTCTCGTCAAGATGTGAGGTGTCAGCAAGTTCAAAAAGATAGTATATGCCCCTTCTGTATTCCTTCATCAACACATTGTCAATTTTCGCTTTGATGTTATCCCGGGTCTCAGAATCACCTATTTCAAATATGCACTTGAAAAAAGCCTTCAGAGCTGAGTATGGTGTATGCATCAGAAAGGATTCACCCTTGATAGTGAGTATATTGATATTGAGTCTATCCGCCCTGTCAAGGAAATGCGCAGTAAGAACAGATTTACCTGTTCCTTCATCTCCGGTTATCAGGAGTTTGTCTGTCCCGCCCTCAGCAGATTTACTGACAAACCCTTCAATGTTTCCCTTCTGTTCGTCCAGCCCCGCAATAACACTGCGCTTGAATTCATCCCTTTCCCTTACATTGAGTGCCTGATAAATCTGTATGGGTTCGCTCTTGCCCTTTACACTGACAGGTTCCAGTTCAGCAAAATCAAATCTATTCTTCACATATTTGTATGTAGAATCACTGATTATGACCTGTCCTGCATTTGCAACACCTTCAAGGCGGGCAGAGAGATTGACATTATCGCCCATCACAGTATATTCCATCCTCTGGTCTGTTCCCATATTGAGTGCCACAATCTCCCCTGTATTGATGCCAATGGACATCCTGACCTTTATGAGTTCACCCTTTGCAGGCACAGGCTCAATGGTCTCTATTGCCTCCTGCATCTCCAGAGCTGCCCTGACAGCCCTCTCCGGGTCATTCTTATGCGCTACAGGCGCCCCGAATACAACCATAATGGCATCTCCGACAAACTTGTCCACATCACCGCCGTATTTATCAACTATATAGAGCATCTTGTTGAAATACTTGTTGATGACCTTAATGACATCCTCGGGGTCAAGGCGTTCAGACAGTGCAGTAAAACCGGATACATCGCCGAAGAGTATTGTGACAAACCGTCTCTCACCCTCAACACGGACATTATAGGGATTATAATCTATCTTCTCTACAATTCTACGGGGGAGATATTTTTCATATGCCTTTATCTTAGCTGTAAGATGGCTTAGTTTATCTTGATTTTCCATAAATCCGATATTGTCAGAGGGGGGAGTTGAACCCCCACAGAGTTATCCTCCACTAGAACCTGAATC
Source organism: bacterium (assembly GCA_046484245.1). Taxonomy (GTDB): domain Bacteria; phylum Hydrothermota; class 32-111; order 32-111; family 32-111; genus JAXHVG01. The sequence goes on from JAWOBN010000013.1 coordinate 9,094, forward strand.
TAGCGCGTCTACCAATTCCGCCACTCTGACTACTGGTTGAGATATTATATATACTTTAATAAATAAATCAATAGTGAATGTGAAATTATTATGCTTTAAGTACTCTAATTCTATTTTTTCAAATACCTCTCAAACCATCGCTTTATATGTTCCAGGCGTGCTATTCTCCTGTCTGCCCTTCCGTTTCTGGATAATCCGTGGGGTTCACCGGGGAATACTATGAATTCAGTCTCAATACCAAGGTATTTCAAAGCAACATATATCTGCTCACCCTGTTCAATGGGACATCTGAAATCATTCATTGAATGAATCACCATGGTCGGAGTACTTGCATTGCCGATAAAGCTGATTGGCGATTGTCTCAGGTAATTATCAGGATCCATGAATGGCGGTTTCAGTCCGAATTCATGCTGGAATGCCCAGTTGAAATCACTGGAGCCCCACATACTGTATAGATTACTGACTGACCGCTGTGTTACTGCTGCATCAAATCTCCCTGTATGCCCGATTATCCAGTTTGTCATATATCCGCCGTAACTTCCGCCTGTCACGCCCATTGACTTACCGTCAATATATTTCTTTCTCTGTACATAATCAGTCCACCTTATAATATCCTCATAATCCACAGTACCCCAATTATTATTTATAGCACCTGTAAATGACTCCCCATAACCTGTTGAACCCCGGGGATTGCAGAAATGCACCACATATCCCTGAGCAGCAAGATAGTAGAATTCATGCATGAAGAACTCGCCGTATTGAAGATGAGGGCCACCGTGTATTTCAAGAATAGAGGGGTATTTCTTCCTATTGCTGAAACCGGGAGGTTTTAGAATCCATCCCTGCAGAGGACTGTCACCTCTCTTGAGGTAAATGCGTTCAATCTCTCCGAGGTCAATTTCCTCCACCCATTTGTTGAGGTCCGTCAGTTGTCTCATCTTTCCTTCATGCAGGTTGTACTCGCATATTTCCCCGGGGTTTTTCATATTGCCGAAAAAATGATATATATTGTCACCTGCAATATCAAAATTGCCCACTACGCCCTTATTGTCAATTACCGGCTCATCACAATGTCCATTCAATTCTATTCTCCGCAGATTTGTACTTCCGTGATAAGAAGCCTGCAGATAGATATACCTGCTGTCTTTACTCCATTTGAATGCATGCCTGTGACTGCCCGAAAGATCATTGAGGGTACGCAGTCCTGTATTGTAGTCAGCCTCAGGATTGATGCAGAGAGGTTTGCCCCCCTTTTCAAGATCCTTGATCCATATACGTGCATTCCTCCATGTCCGGGTCTTTGTCCTGATGCCGAGGAATGCCATATATCTGCCGCAGGGTGACAACTGATGCATATATTTGTATCCTGTGAATGTGTCAATCTTCTCAATACGACCGCCAATTGCCTTAATCCTGTAAAACTCTCTCTTCCATAATTCAAGATGGGGATCGGGGCTTTGATTGGACATGAATATAATGTATTTAGAATCCTTAGTCCAGACAGGAGAACTATGATCATATTCCCCTTTTGTTATCTGTTTTATTCGCCCATTGCTGAGATTCAGTGTAAAGATATGAGACCGGTTATTATCAAGATATCCGCTGCCGTCCGATTTGAAAAAGCTTCTTGTGTATCTCCTGTATTTAATATCATCATCACTGTCTTTGGCTGTAAACCGGAATGCAATCCTCCTGTTATCGGGAGCAATACACAATTCATTGAATTGCCCCTTCATATCAGTGAGCTTTTCCGCCTCACCGCCATCAACATCTATTGCATATATCTGAAACTGCTTTTCATCCTCTCTATTTGAAAGGAAATATATCTTTTTACTGTCCCGAGACCAGACTGGATGTATATCAGAATGTTTTCCCCTGGTGAATTGTCTGGTCGTATCAGTACTGAGATCAGTCATATAGAGATGTGAGTATTTTTTCTCTTTCCCGTTCTTGTCATTGTCCTCCCGGACACTGAAAAGAACAGTAAAAACAATCTTGGACCTGTCAGGAGACATTGTGTTGTCTGAAATAATTCGGGCATTGTACAGATCCTCTGCTCTTATCTTCCTCTTCTTTTTCATAAAAACTCCCTTTATTGATATTAACTGATTAATTAAGGGTTATGACCGCCTTTTATTCTGCTCCTATTATCCTTCATGAAGCAGTAGAATCCTGCAAAGAATACAAGAGGATAAA
>JAWOBN010000074.1:0-24444 GCA_046484245.1 bacterium
GGTCGAGAGATTGGCTGAGAATGGAGATATAGAATACCGGAGATTATCTTCTCTTTTGGATATGGATTTCGACTTTCGATAGGAGATAAGGAGACTCTTGAAGGAGGATGAATGTGGTTTATGAGGTCACTTAGCTGATGCAACGTTCGAACTTGCAGAATAGAAAAAAGAAATGAAGAAGTGGAAGAATTGTCTGTAAAAGGCAGATAACAAGATCGAACATCTTCAGAACGGATTATATCTACCAAGGCGGCATCATTTCTGGGGTTGCCTTTTATCTCATGAAGATGCGCCTTCAATGTCTCCGCCTTCTCCTGTATTTTCTCAATCTCCCCCTTGGAGATGCGGGACTCTCTCAATTTTTCAATCTGTTTATTGAGATTGTCTATCTTCTCCTCTTGCCCGGCAACTGCCCCTGATATCACGCTTTCCTTTTTGAGCCTGCTCTCCCTTTCCAGTACTGTCTCTATTAGTGAAGACACAGAGGCGCTTCTGTCAATCGGTTCATCATTGGGGTCAATAAAGGGGAAGAGATTGTAGGAATTATCCCTTCTGTAGAGGAAGAAATCCCTCCTTTTGAGGAGCTCGTCAATATCCATATCCTCTTTATCTGTAATGCGCCTTGTTCTGGTTGTCAGATACTGACGCATTTCCTGCTTATCGGGGAAATCATAGACAGCTCCGGGTTTCAATATAACCTCTCCCTCTCTATTCTTCTTGTATGAGTAGAGATTGATGATTTCATTGCTCTTGTCTGTTATGAGGAAATTGAATCTGCCCGGTATCATCTCCACTATGATTCTCACATCTGCTGATGTCTCTATGGTGAATATCCTGTCCATGGCAAATTGTTTTACTTCTGTAATCTTCTTATTCCTCACAAGTGATGAAAGCGGTGCATTGAAATTGTGCTCTGTTCTCTTATACCTCTTGTCTGAAACAAATACAAATGGGTGTGAAATGGAGGTGGAGATATGAATGGTGCTCCCCTTGCTTGTCCTGAGGCTTATCAGGCCCGGCTCTGTTATCTTCGCCTTATTGATATAAAATGGCAGCATTGGTTTTATCTCATATTCAATCAGATGATGGAGATTGAGTGAAGTAAACTTAATGTTCTTCATATTTCCTTATAAACTGTATTGTTTTAAATCCCAGATAGCTCGCCTTGATTTCCCATATCGGGTCATTGACCACAAGTGCAATAACAGCGTAATTCTGTTTTTCACCCTTATAGACAGCCATGAACCAGTTGTAGTATCCGCGCGGATTACTGCCGTGAAGAGATCCTGTTTTTGCAAAGGTTCTGTCTGCAATTTTCCTGTCCATTCTGAATATGCCCGCAGATGTGCCGTACTGCGTAGTGCCTGACATTGCTTCAAGAATATAATCTGCTGATGTCTTTGAGATAATCCTCTGAGATGATTCAAGGTCACTGACAGTAAGTCGGGGATAGGCAAGAACACCCTCATTGCCCAGTGCAATTGCTATCATCAACCCGTGAAGGGGGGTTAAATATGAAAAATCCAGTCCTGCTGCAAGCTGCTTCAATTCCCTTTCTGAAGAAACCGAATCAATATAGCCTGTGCGTATGCCGCTTATAACCCTGTCATTGAATAGGAATTTCTCTGCATACTGAACAATCCTTTCCTTTCCCAGAACAAGCCCCATATTGCCGTATGCAGCATTATTGGAGAATGCGGTTGCTTTTGCCAATGTGGTTGTTCTCTCATTTTCATACTGCCGCGGGGGGTATTTCAATTCACTGTATTTTGAACCCCTGTATTTGAGTATTGACCGGGGTTTATAGACACCGTTTCCTATTGCAGCTGCAAGAGGTACTGTCTTGAAGAGTGAAGTGCATACCAGATGGTCATTGATGTATTTGCCTGCCTTATACCCCCTGGCAGAATATTCCTTCATTGCAATGATCCTGCCGCTGCTGCATTCTGCAGCAATGGCAAATCCATAGGGAACAGAGTGATTGGAGAGCACAAGTTCTATGTCCCTGTTGATATTTTCATTGATAAAGTGCATGTCACTCTTTATACCGTTCTTTACCATATTGACATATTCAGAGGGTATGTCCCCTGCTGACTGATCTGCCTGGCAGGACAGTACGGGCATGAGTATTATCAGCATTATGAGTTTCACTGTATCCATAGAATCATTATACAAATTTTAAATGAAATAGCAATATGAAGAACACTGCTGTATATCTACAGGTTTCAGGGGATAGTAATCAATGAACATTTATCAGGCAATAAATATACTGAAAGAAAAATGAATAGAAGAAACCCTTTCCGGAAATATTGTAATTAAGGTTGGCTATTATATTACTTAACTAATTATTGATTGATTATAAATAAATAATTATTAAATAATAAGTTGACAATTATTAAATAATTGGTATAATAATTATATGAATAATAAAGTGAACCGGGTAGCAGATATTATAAAGAGCAGGGGCAGTGCCAGTACTGCTGAGCTCTCGGAAATACTGGGTATTTCCAGGCAGATGGTGCACAGATATCTCAAGGAACTCATCAAATCCGGCATAATTATGAAGAGGGGTTCAACAAGATCCGCTGTTTATATGCCGGCAGGTAATAAGTCAGAAAAAGAGCTGCCCTCACTGAAAAAGATATATGAAAGACCCAATCCGAAGGATGTCTATACGGAATTCTCCCTCAAGCTGAGATTCTCCAAATACCTCAACAAGAATGCCCATGTTATTCTCAAGAGGGTTTTCCTTGAGATGATTGATAATGCAGTGCGGTATTCCGGTACAGAGATGATTGAGATAGAGGGCAGAATTGATGATTATAATATTTCCGTATCATTCACTGATTCAGGCAGCGGTATATTTGAAAATATTATGAAGAATAATACAGGGCTTGAGAGTGAGTTTAAATCCATTATTCACCTCATAAAGAAGTATGAGAATTGCTCCGGTGATGACAGTTGCGGAGGTCTTGTCAAATGCATGCTGCCGTCAGCGTATTGTGAGATCAAATCACACAAGCAGACACTGATAATTGACAGGGCAAATGATGAGCATTATGTCAAAGAGCATGAATTCTTCAGGGGGACATCTGTCAGATTCCTCATTGCGCTCAATCATCACTGAGGATTAATATTGACAAGACGAGTCAAAAACACTAAAATTATAATGGATTAAAAGGTTTAAAGTGAGGTGACTAAATGAAGAAATTAATATTACTGACAGTTTTGGTGTTTTCTCTGACTGCCCTTATGGCAAATATGCCCGGTATGGGAATGAACAGCACCATCTCAGAGTTGTCAGACAATCTCTATGACAATAGTTCCTACAGTTTCTCAACAGGCATATATTCAACAATGAACAGGCATTTCAGCTATTCATTGCTGTCAGCTCAATACTCCAAGGCAATAAACAGGAACTGGGCACTCAATTATGATATCAGCCATTTCAACAGGAATTTCACAGACAATTATGTGTTCACGGGTGTGGGGCTCACATACCATAAGGAGAATTTCAATTTCAGTATTTACTTCAATAAGGGTTTTGACGCCAATCAGATAAATGAATTCAAATTAAATAATTATTAATCGGGTCTTAATAAGGTTTTAATTTATATATTATATAATGGAAGAAAGATAGAAAACCAGGGGGTTTTATGAAAAAAATCGTTCTTTTGATTGTAATCTTTGCTTCAATAATGATATATTCTGCTGATATCAATGTCAATGGATATACATTGTATCAGTATACATCAGCTCAGAGTGTTGTGCTTCCCGACACAGTGATACCCGAGGGGTATTATCTTGTTGTGGGCAGGAATGCCACAGAGGCGGAATTTGAGGCATTCTGGGGCGCATTGCCGGCAAATGCCATATACTTTAATTCTGTCAATAACTGCCCCATGATCAATGGTGATGAGACATATTCCCTTGATGACAGCGGCGGCACACAGATTGACTCAACGACATCCCCGCTCAGCGGAGGCAATACTGCCCAGAGGGACGCTACCAATGTCAATACATGGACACAATCAGCAGATACAAATGCTGCACCGGGCAGCGGTGTGACAGGCGGCAATGGAGTTGGGCTTGTTATTACAGAGTATTCCGATGCATCAGGCACAGGCAATTATATATATGAGTTTGTGGAGATATATAATGACGGCGGTTCAGCATCCAACAGCCCGCCGTCAATAGGTTCCCTGTCACACAGTCCCGATCCTGTGATGATTGATGACAATGTTGCTGTAACAGCCGGAATTACTGATGATTCAGGCATTGCAGCAGACACACTCTTTTACTCTCTAAATTCAGGTGCATGGAATTCTGTGATGAATGATTCTGTTGCATCAGGCAATTATTATTATTCAATCGGCTCATTCTCCCTGGGTGACGCTGTTGATTATTATGTCAAAGCAGTTGATGACAGTTCGGCCTCTTCCATTTCAGATACAAACTCCTTCACTGTGCAGGACACTGCAGCAGGTGATTCTGTTAATATATTGAATTATCAGTTAACACAGTATGATGCATCCAAAACCTATGCATTCGGTGATATTACAATGTATGACGGCGACTATGTTATTGTAGGCAGGGATGCAGACCAGGCATCATTTGAAGCATTCTGGGGCATAACAATTCCATCCAATGCAACCTATATCAATAGTGCGGGTGCCGCCATTTCCATCAATGGTGCTGAAACATACTCCCTTGATGATGGGGCAGGTACAAGGATTGACTCCACAACATCCCCTCTCAGCGGGGGCAATACAGCCCAGAGGGACGCAACCAATGTCAACACATGGACACAGTCAGCAGATATAAATGCCACACCGGGCAGCGGTGTGACAGGCGGCAATAATGCAGGACTGGTTATTACAGAATATTCCGATGCATCAGGCACAGGCAATTACATTTATGAGTTTGTGGAATTGTACTTTGACGCCAGTGATTCAGGGACAAACTCTCCTCCTATTATTGACAGCATAAAAACAATACCGGCATATGTGGAACCTGCAGACAATGTGACAGGCGCTGCTTTCATAAGGGATGACTCAGGCGTGTCCGCTGATACAATGTTCTATAAGGTCGGAGACAGCGGTGCATGGGCTTCTCTAAGCACTGACTCTGTATCGGGAGACGGTTATTACTATACGCTCGGCTCATTCAATGAGAATGACACAGTATATTATTATGAGAAGGCAGTTGATGACAGTGCAGCTTCAACAATTTCATCCACAGAGTCATTTATTGTACAGTATTATGCACCTGAAATCACCAATACTGCTCATTCTCCTGCTCCTGTGGTTGAAGGCAATACTGTGATAAATTATGCTGACATAGTTGACTATAATGGAACAATTTCACTTGCATACACATATTACTGGGTCAATGGCGGTTCAACATCAAGTATAAGCAGTGACTCTGTGTCAGGCAATACATATTACTTTACACTCGGGTCATTTACTGCAGGAGATACTGTTTCATATTATGTTTTTGCCAGAGACAATGACAATAATATTACTCGCTCTGATACAATGGGCTTTACAGTACTGGCAGCACCCGATTATTCTGTAAAGGTCAATGAATTTGCATCAGACGGCCCGTCAGGGGGCGACACACCCTCAGAATGGATTGAACTGTACAATACAGGTGCTGACACAGTTGATATTTCGGGATATACATTAACAGACGGCGAGGATCAGTTTGCCATTCCGCCATCAACTGAACTGGCACCCGGTGAATTCTACCTCCTTGTCCAGAATATTGATTCATTCAATGCATATTTCTCAATGCCTGTAGGCACGGATTATTATGCATACGGTGATTCCGCAGGTTCATTTGCACTTGCCAATTCAGGTGATGAGATAATACTGAAGGATGCTTCATCAATTGAAGTGGATTATGCCAATTACGGCACAGGTGCAAATCCGGCTCCGACACCTGCTGAAGGCAGTTCTGCGTCAAGGAATCCCGATGGCACGGACACGGATAATTGCACCAATGACTTCACTGAACTGACAGTTCCGACACCCGGTTCCAAGATAGTGATGGGTCCGTCCATAGCAAATGTCAGCAGGGACAAGTATCTGCCTCTCGCATCTGAGGATATCACAGTAACCTGCACAGCAGCAGACGGTGACGGTATCTCCGGTGTTTATCTTGTGGCAAGTTTCTATGATTCCAATACAGTTGACACATTTGAGATGCTCAGTGCTGCGGGCGACACATTCGCCTATACAATTCCTGCCAAGAATGACGGATGCAGGACAGAGTACTTTATATATGCTGTTGATAATGCATCTGACACTACGGTTACAGCAAGTCAGGGCAGGTTCTTCTGGGGCTATACATCCATACCAAAACTCAAGCAGATAGACAGTCTCGGATACCCCCGTTATTACGGATATGCAATACGCTCAACAGGCATAGTCACAACAGAGACAGGCACATACTCCTCATTTGCCAATATCATCAATTTCCAGGAGAATTATATACTGGGGGCTGTGGTCAAGACAGATACAATAGACCCGCACTGCCTGCTCGGCGACTCAATAACAGCAGAGGGCACAATAGGCATGTGGAATGGACAGACAAGGATTGACCCGCCCAATAGTGCAATAACCATTCATTCATCCGGACACGCCATTGATACAATATTCATTACAGCTGATGACCTTATGGATACAACAGGTGAGACATACGAGGGACTGCTTGCACAGATTGACTGTTACGGCATACATTCAGGCACATGGCCTGCAGCAGGTAGTAACGGCGGGCTGTGGATGATGAATGACACTGTAATAAGCAAGGGCGATTTATGCGACACATTCTATATGTGGGTTGATGTGGATACTGATATTGACGGCACTACAGAACCCGCATGGGGCGAGAGAATTGTCGGCATTATTTCACAGTATGATATATCAGAGCCGTATTTCTCCGGTTATCAGATGCTGCCGAGGGATTCCAAGGATGTCAATACAGGGCTCAATACCCTTATAAGCAACTGTTATGTATCACTCTCCATTGAAAACAACAATATTGTCATCAAATGGAATATTGAGGGTGTGAAGAATCTTGCTGCAATAAGGATTGAGAGGAAATCAGAAAGTGAAGAGCATTATAAGGTGATTGACATACTGAAGCCTGATTCAAGAGAGTACAGGGACAGCGGCATGGAGTTCAACAGGATATATACATACAGGATTGTGGCAGTAACAGACGACTCAAGGAAACTTGTTCTGAGTACTGTTAAGACATCACGCAATATGCTTATTGATGAACTGGATATGATGCTCAGCAGGAATACAATGACTGATAATAATGCATGGATTGAACTTGCGGTTCCTGCAAGCTCATCAATGAATATCAGTCTCTATGATCTGACAGGAAGACAGGTGAAGAATATATTCACAGGTTCAATGCCGGGAGGAAGAAACAGGCTCTATATGAATACTTCAGACATTGCAGCAGGCACATACTTCATCAGGCTTTCATCTCAGAATAAGAGCATTATAAAGAAGATAAATATAATCAAATAAAAAAAGGGGGCTGAAGCCCCCTTTCCATTTCCCTATTATCAATCTTCATCTATTCAAATTTCTTGAACATGCTGCTTGAAACACCGCATACAGGGCATTTGTCAGGTGTATCGTCACCGACATGCGTGTATCCGCATACAGGGCATATATATACATTGCCTTCCCTGAAATCCTTGCCGTCTTTCAATGTCTCTATTGCTTCCTCATAGAGTGCTTCATGTATCTTCTCTGCTTCTTCAGCATAATGTATTGAGCGCATTGCGCCCTTCTCTTCCTGAAGCTCAGCAACAGCATTGTATGCAGGATACATCTCATCAATCTCAAAGCTCTCGCCGCTCTTTGCTGATTTGAGATTATCCAGTGTGTCGGCGAGCAGTCCCAGCTCCTTCATGTGATTGGTCGCATGGACCCTCTCTGCTTCTGCAACAGCCCTGAATAGCCGTGCTATTGAGGGATGTCCTTCTTTCTCTGCTTTTTCAGCAAATGCAAGATACTTTATATGTGCCTGTGATTCTCCGGCCAATGCCTCTTCCAGTGCTTTTTTGGTCATTTCCTTCATTATCACTCCTCTGTTACTGTTATTTGTTCTAATACACTGTCCGGTTTTAAATAGTAGATGCCGGGCAGCATTTTTGTCTCTATTATACTATTTTTATTCTCCAGTCTGTCAATAAGCACAGTGTCCGCTGAATATACATTGACAAAATCAATGGACTGGGGCAGCCCGGCCTGCCTGTAATCTATCAGTGAATCACCTGCAAATTGTATGCGCCTGCCCGTAAGTCCGGTATTGCCGGAATAATCACTGATTGAATCAATAAACAGGACAACCGGATATGTGCCCATTGTATCTCTATAGTGTACATAAACCCTCTCACTTTTTGCCTCTGTTTCATAGGATATATAATCAGGCAGGACATCTAGTGAATAATCCCGGACCGGTTCTGACATTACAAGCAGTATCAGTGAGTCATTAAACGCAGTTCTGCTGATAGACGGCGGGATGCTGTCAACAAGGGGATTGCCGGATATTTCACCTGCTTCATCAATACTGTTTCCTGCAGGATCCGATAGACCGTATATCCTGAAACGGGTGGGTGTCTTTTTGTAATAGATGTATAATACATTATTTTCTATTGAATAATCCTCTGCCTTCCTGAATACACTGTCACCGAGGAGAACCGAATCAATGTTCCTGTCAATGGATTCATTGAATCTGAGCATTATCCTGCTGTTTGTTGTATATGATGCTGAAACAAATTTCGGTGCGAATATATCAGGGGACGGCGGCATTTCCTTTTTACCGCATCCTGCCATTATTATTATTATTGCTGTAATGAGAAGTATTGTCCGCTTCACAGCATGCCTGCAATAAATTTGAATATTCCCGTGAATATCGGTGTCATAATGCCTGTCACAATAAGGATAAGGAGCGGGATCATCAGCAGTGAGCCCCATTTGGCGTAAAACTGCCTCGCCCTGCCACTCAATGCAAAGAGAATGGGTTTTGAACCGTCAAGAGGCGGTATGGGCAGCATATTGAAGAGAAAGAGAATGACATTAATGATAATAGCAAAGAAGAGCACTTCCCTGAAAATCCCAGATGCAAGTTCGCTCATAAAGAGGGTTTTGGCAATAATGAAAAATATCACAGCAAGCATAAAATTGGTCAATGGCCCTGCAAGTGATATCAGTATCATTGATCCGGGGCTTCTCAGTCTTTTGACATCCACCCTGACGGGTTTTGCCCACCCTATGATTATGCCTGTATTGGATAGAAGGAGAAGCAGCGGCAGGAGCAGGGTTCCCCATATATCTATATGCGGAACAGGATTCAATGTGAGCCTCTCCGCATTCTGCTTAGAGTCATCCCCCAGTTTTCTTGCTGAAAGGGCATGTATAAATTCATGAATAACAACAGAGAACAGCAGAACAATATAGAATAGTATGTTTTTAAAAAGGATCATTTATCAGCCGGCTGCTCTTTACCCATGTCCTTGCTTATCTCTGCTTTGGGGTTGCTCATGGAGCATGTGCCGTCAAAAATAACACCTTCCTCAATAACGAGCAATTTACAGTTCAGGTCAACATCAACCTTGGCATTCTTCTGTAATTCTATCTTGTTCTTCACAACAATCTTGCCCTCTACCCTGCCTGCAATAACAGCATCCCTTGTCAGTATCTCGCCTTTTACCCTGCCCTTTCTTCCGACAGTGAGCTGCTCCGAGACCTGCATCTCGCCATTGACAGTGCCGTCAATCCTGATGGATCCCGGTACAATCATCTTGCCTTCAATTTCTGTTCCTTCACCTATTATATTGGTTATACCCGATGCATTCTTGTTTGCCATAAATACTCCTTACGGTAAGAATTTTCTTGGATTTACGAACATACTGTTCATCATTATCTCATAGTGCAGATGCGGTGCTGTTGACTCACCGGTATTCCCGACAAGCCCCACTATCTCGCCCTTCTTCACTGTCTGCTGATAATCAACAAAGACCTTGCTTAAATGCCCGAGGAAGATAATAGAATTATCTGCCTTTATTCTCACATAATTGCCGAACACCTTGTCCCAGCCCACTGAGGATACTCTGCCCTTTACAGGGCTGACAACAGGCGACCCCTCAACAGCAGCAATATCTATTGCAGGATGCTGAGAGGAGAATTCCCTTGAAACAATGCCCTTAACAGGCCACATATCGGGATAAGCTGTTGACTGTTTCTTGACAGATTCAATGGAGACCATTGAATCAATAATTATCTCATTGATATTCTCTTCATGGGATTCAATGATTCTATGCTGAATATCAATACCCAGAAGCTCCTTGAGTTTCTCTTCCCTTTCATAGAGATATCTTATGTCCTTCTTTATCTCATTGATCTTCGCCATTTCCCCTTCCAGTTCAATCACCCTCTTCTCATACACATTCTTCTGCATGGCATCCGAGTAGATATTGCCCAGATACACTGCCATGAAAACTATGCCTGCAATGAGCAGTATGAAAAAAACAATGATTGCCCTGAAGAGATACACATTGACATCAAACTGTTTCTTATGCTTGCCGTCCTGAGATATGAAGATAAGAGTGAAGAACCGTTTCATTCAGAATCCTCTTTTCTTCAGATCATCCTTCAGTATTGCCTTGAGCAATTTGATGCCATTATTCACATCATCCATATCAATAACCTCTGATTTGGAATGTATGTACCTTGTGGGTATTGATACAACTCCGGACAGTATGCCCGATTTTGTCATGTGAATAGCATATGCATCTGTTGCCCCGCCTTCCAGTATCTCCATCTGATAGGGTATCTTGTTCTTGACTGCAATGCTCTTCATATAGTCAATGACCTGTCTCCTCACAACAATACCATTGTCCTTGACCTTGATGGTCGGCCCTTTGCCCAGATGCACATCCATTATATTGCAATTGGGTGTGTCGCCTGTTGCAGTGACATCCACAGCAATGCCCAGATCCGGGTCAATGGAGAATGCCGATGTCTTGGCTCCCCTCACACCAACCTCTTCCTGAACCGTGAATACATAGTATATGTCATTGTTCGTTTTGAAATTGTCCTTTGCAAGCTCCAGGAGCATTGCGCATCCTATCCTGTCATCCATTGCCTTTGATGCCATTCTCCTGCCCATCTCGGAAAATGAGTGTTTGACAACAGCCAGATCACCCATTGAAACTATTTTCTCCGCCTCTTCCTTTGATGATGCGCCTATGTCTATGAACATCTTGCTTGTCGGGAGTATCTTCTTGTAGTGATAGTCCTTCTCCTCAATACCTATGACACCCTCTGCCCCATTGCTGAACACAACCCTGTTGTTGACAATATTGTGCGGGTATATGCCGCCCACAACAGAGAATCTCACAAAACCGTCTTTGTCTATGTGTTTGACAATAAATCCTATCTCATCCATATGGGCTGCAAGCATTACCTTTCTGCCCTTGCCCGGTTTTCTCACAATGAGATTGCCCAGTGTGTCTGTCCTTACTTCAAGATGCTTGCTGCCCTTAAGGGCTTTCTTGATGTATTTAACAACACCTTCCTCTGCTGAGGATGGTCCTGTAATTGCGGTTATCTCTTTTATTGTATTTTTCATTCTGCCCCCTTACTTTATTTCATTGATAAGATTATATGCAAGTTTCACCATACCCTTGAGGTCCCTGTAATCAGCAAAACTCACCGGTGAATGAATATATCTGCTTGCAACAGCCATTACTATGCTCTTTGCTCCACTGCCCTGAAGATGTATTACACCGGCATCAGTGCCGCCTATCATGGGCTGCTTGTACTGATACTTTATCTTCAGCCTGTCGGCAATTTTCTCTGTCTGTCTGCGCAGCTCTTTATCCGAGAATGCTGTCCTGTCTGAAATGGTCAGCACAACACCTTCTCCCATTTTGGGACTGTCGCCTATGTCGCGCTCCTGGGGGAAATCACCTGCTGAAGTGCCTTCCAGCACTATGCAGTAATCAGGCTGTATTGCACTGCCTGCTGCAGACGCGCCCCTCAGTCCGACTTCCTCCTGAACAGTGAAGACAGCATAGAGGTCATTGTTCAGCTTCTTCTTCAGTATCTCTATCAGGCCGTAGCATCCGAATCTGTCATCAAATGCCTTGCCCCTGAGAAGATTCCTCTTCTTGACAAATTCCGTGTCAAATGATATATAGTCGCCTACAGACGCGTATTTCTCCGCATCCTTCTTGTCCTTTGCGCCAATATCCACAAATATCTCCTTCCACTGCGGGATATTCTTGTATCCTCCTCTTTGTGCATGCGGGGGTTTGTACGATATAATGCCCGGCAATTCATCTTTGCCCACCTTTACTCTCTTGGACAGCACGACCCTCCGGTCTATACCGCCTGCAGGCAGTATGCTGAGAAATCCGTCTTTATTGATGCTCTTCACCATGAATCCCACTTCATCCATATGGGCTGCTGCCATGATCTTCTTTGCTGACCGCTTCTTGTTATGAGCCTTTTTAAATGCAATAACATTGCCCAGCTTATCAATACTGATGGAGTCACAGTGCGGCTTCACTGCATCAATTATAATATCTCTGATATTCCCTTCATTCCCGGAAACACCTGATGCGTCACATAATTTTTTCAGCATTTTATTCCCCTATTTTATAATTTCCGTGTCAAATTTAACTATGTCAATATCCTTGATAATATCCGCAAGAAAATCCGCTGCCTTCTCCATGTTCTTCAAATTGACAATTTCCACAGGTGAATGCATATTTCTCACAGGTATGGATATAAGCTGTGTGGCAGTTCCGCCCCTTGCAATCTGAACTGCACCTGTATCTGTGCCTGATGCCCTGGGCAGGGGTTCTATGGAATACTTTATGCCTGATGCATCTGCCTGCTTCTTGACATATTCAAAGAGCTTGCCGCTTATATGCGCACCCTTGCCGATTGCAATTTCATTCATGTCATTGCCATTCTCCACACCGGGCTGACCGGCAACAGTAACATCCAGCACAAATGCAATATCAGGGTGTATGTCATATGACGATGTCGTGGCGCCCATGAATGTTGTTTCCTCCTGCGCATTGAGCACAACGTAGATATCAGGCAGATCCTTGACCCTTGTCAGCTTCTGCATTGCTTTTATTATCACACTGGCGCATGCCCTGTTGTCTGTTGCCTTTGTGGCAATATTGTCATTCTTCAGCTCAGTGTACTTGTGTTTTATTATTATCCTGTCCCCGACAGATATGTTCTTTGTCACTGTTTCCTCATTCATCCCTGTGTCAATATAGAGATCCTTGAAACCGAGCATCTTGTCATACTCATCCTTCTCCATGTAATGAGGCGGCTTGCATCCGATTATACCGTCATACCGGTTTTTGCCGAATATGGTCACCTCCTGTCCGAGGAGGATTTTTTCATCATAACCCCCGATACTGCCGAACCTTATGTATCCATCCTCTATCTTTTTCACAATGAGCCCTATCTCGTCAATATGAGCCGACATCCAGACAATACCCTTTTTGCTGCCCTTCTTGAGGATTCTGATACTGCCCATTTTGTCGCAATCTATTGATACATTATAATCCTCAAATATTGCCTTCACTGTTTCCAGGGTATCATCACCTGATCCGGAGATGCCCACAGCTGAAGTCATCTTGTTTAACAATTCCTTCATATCTACTCCTCTATATTTATATTGAGATTATCCAGTAATTCATTGAAGTCATCATCAGAATAAAATTCAAATTTAATACTGCCCCTGCCCCCTGAGTAGCGGACAATCACCTTTCTGTCAAGAATGCGCGACATCCTCTCCTCAAGGTCCTTGATATGCTTGTCCTTTGCATGCTTCTTCCCCTTCTTTTTCCCGGGGGATGCAGTTGCCAGTGCCTCAAGGTCCCGGACAGAGAGATTATGCCCGGCAGTATAGTCAGCCAGATACTTTCTCCTGTTCTTGCTCTTTACAGAGAGCAGCACCTTGCCGTGCCCTACACTGAGAACACCGGACTGTATCTTCCTGAGAATGGGTGATGAGAGTTCCAGTATCCTTATGAGATTGGATATATGGGCTCTTGATTTGCCCACTGTTTCACCTATTGCCTTATGCGTCATATCAAATTTTTCCATCAGCTCCCTGTAGCCCTCTGCTTCCTCAACAGGATTGAGATTGGATCTCTGCACATTCTCAATTATTGCAATCTGAAGCATATGCGAGTCATCTATATCCCTCACAACTGCAGGCACATCCTTGAGACCGGCCATTTCCGATGCGCGGCAGCGCCTCTCTCCTGCAATGATCTCATAATTGTCACCCTTGCGCCTGAGCAGCACAGGCTGGAGCACGCCATTCTTCTCAATGGATTCGGCAAGCTCCTTCAATGCATCTTCATCAAAATCCCTGCGCGGCTGAAACGGATTGGGTTTTATCCTCTTCAGGTCAACCTGATAGACCTCTTTCCTGTCATAATCATTGATCAGGGATTTGAGGCCCCTCCCCAGTGCTTTACGAGCCATCTATTATCTCCTCTGCAAGTGATATATATGCACTTGCTCCTGTTGAATTAATATCATAGAGAATAATGGGTTTGCCGAATGACGGGGATTCCGCCAGACGGACATTGCGCGGTATATATGTCTTGTAAACCTTGTCCTTGAAATAATCCAATGCCTCATCCACCACCTGTTTGGAGAGATTGAGCCTCTGGTCATACATTGTAATGAGCACACCCTCAACAGTGAGTCCCGGATTGAGACCGCGCTGAATCATATTGACTGTATTGAGCAATTTGCCCAAACCCTCAATTGCATAGTATTCCGACTGCAGGGGTATGAGAACAGAGCGCGCTGCAACAAGTGCATTGACAGTGAGCAGCTGCAGGGACGGCGGACAGTCAATCAATACATATTCATACTGTGACTCCAGCTTCTCCATTTTCTCCTTGAGGAGATACTCCCTTCCCGGTGTATTGACCAGCTCAACATCCACTGCAGCAAGGGATATGTCTGACGGGAGGAGGTCCATATACTGCATTTCCGTACTGACCACAGCCTCCTCAATACTCACCTTGTCTGCAAATACATCATATATGGATTTACCGAGGAAATTCTTTTCATAATAGCCCAGGGAACTTGTTGCATTTGCCTGCGGGTCCATATCAATGAGCAGCACCTTCTTCTCTGCTGCAGACAGGGCTGCCCCGAGATTGACAGCTGTTGTTGTCTTGCCGACACCGCCCTTTTGATTGGCTATTGCAATTATCTTATTCATAGTGATATATAATACCATAATGCAAATGATTTTCAAGAGCATCCTTGCTCTTTACGGGAAAGCCGTATGTTCCACGTGGAACACTCTACCGGGATGTTCCACGTGGAACATGCAGTTCAATACTGTCCTTTTGGTATATGCCTATTGTGCCGGAAAACCCCCTTCCTGCATATTCCCGGACTGTGTCAATACTGCCGAATGCCCTTGCCAGTATAATGTCTGTATCCGAGAAATCATACTTTGCAGCTGACCTGTCAAATACTGCTGTGTTTGAGAGGGAGAGCTTGAAGCATGCCTGTTTTAGGAAGGATGCCTTCATTCTCCTGTTTTCAATCAGTGTCACCTGTTTGTCCGGGAAGAAGAGTGCTACTATTATGCCGGGGAATCCATTGCCTGAACCAATATCGGCAATACTGCTGTATTTTGCGTGATCAATGGACAAAAATCCTGATATGGAATCCATTACATGCCTGGAAACAATGCTGCCTCTATCACTATCCGATATAAGCGGCACAACACGGTTCCACTTGATCAGTTCTTCTGTGAATATCTCAATTTTCTCAATTATTTCATTATTATGGGGAATCTGCCTCTCGCTGAGATACTCACGTGCAACAGCGCCTATTTCGCCCACTGCTCCTTCTCCCTCCTGAATGCATTGATCTCCGCATCAATATATGCATCAATTACAGAGAATGCCTTTACGCCTGCCAGCATGTATATATAATCCGTTCTTTTCTCAGTGTCTTTAACAGCCAAGTAAATGAGAAAACCCTCCACAAGAGCCAGCGCACCGCTCTTTACATACTGCCTGTTTATGATCTGCCCGCCTCCCGGCACAACAGCCGATACAGCGGGTGCTGTCCATATACAGGATGTTTCAGTCAAAATCAACAGTATGCTTGTCAACAGCAATAATCTTATTCTCATTATCTGATTCCTTTGAGTATTGTATTATCAGTTGAGTGAAGCGCTTCCTGTCACCCTCAGAGGGGCTGCCGAGCAGCACTCCTGCAGGACCCTTCAAATGGTCTACCATCCACACTTTACTGTCCGGATATCTGTCAATAATCAATGTGTTCTCCTCCCTGTCTCTGCCGAGCAGTGCAATGGACTGCTCCAGTTCAATTACCCTGCAGTTTTTTACTGCAAGGGCATTCCGCCTTGTCAGGAGACCGTGTTTTATGAGGAGTCTGAACTTCTCCGCACTGCCTCTATATGTGAGCAGGCATCCGCCTCCGGGATTCTGATAATCCGCTATACCGAACCTGTCTGCCAGTGACATCTGCCTCTTCCGCCCCCTGCCCTGGATATCCAGCAGTTTTCCCCTGTCAACAAGACCGGATGTCTCCATCTGTGTGGGTTCCATCAGTTTTGCACTGAGCGGCCTCAGTATTTTTTCAGGCCTCTTGATGAGTTTATTCATTGCATTGAATGCAGACCTGTTCTGTGACATGGGTCTCTGCCCTATAACCTCGCCTGTTGCTACAAAATCAGCACCCGTTATATTCATTATCTCCAGGCCCGTGTTTATCATGAAACCATGACAATCAATACATGGATTGAGGTTTTTACCGTATCCGTATCTGGGGTCTGTCAGAATATCCCTGTATGCGTCATACACATCATAGATCTCAAGGGGCACATTGTTCTTTTCAGCTGCCTCTATTGCTCTGGCGGGCGGGAAGAACGGTGTCTCCATATAAACAGGCACAATGCTGTTTACAGAAGCCCCCTTCAGCACATGATACGCTATAAGGCTGTCCAGGCCTCCGGAGAAGAGCAGTATGCATTTACTCATTGGTTTGGAGCGTATCTTCCCCGGATTCTGCTGCAGCAGAATCCTCTTCTGCAGTACTCCCGGGAATATCAGCTATCTGCGGCTCTGCGTATTTGACGAATATCTCTATGCGGCGGTTCTTCCTCCTGCCCTCCTGCGTGCTGTTGTCTGCAATGGGGCGTGTCTGGCCGTATGCAACTGCAGAGAGCCTGTCCGGGGACATACCCGCAGAGTCCTGGAGGAATTTCACAACATTGATTGAACGGAGTGCTGACAATTCCCAGTTTGTGGGTATTGTCTTCTTCAGTGAGGGGCCTATTTCTTCATTATCCGTGTGGCCCTCCACAATGATCTCTGTATTGTCTATTCTGGCAAGTATTTCTGCTGTTTTTCTTATCAGCCCCCTGCCCCCTTTATTGAGCTGGAATGACCCGGGGTCAAAGAGATTGCCCACAGGCAGTGTCAGTCGCACACCGGATATATTCTTCTGTATAACCCTCTCTGTCTGCGTATCCTGGAATTTGTCTATTATTGTATCGCCTATTACACTGTCTGAAGCAGGTGCTTCCATTTCACTGCGCAAATCAGAGAGGTATGAAGCAAGGGTCTTGTTCTCATCAATCAATTCACTGTATTTCTCTATTGCCGGCTTGTATTCCTCCTGATAATAATAATATGCCACCAGACCGCCTACAATTATCACTGATATGAGAAATATGACTAAAAACCTCATTGGGCCTCCTCAATATTCATTATTATAATTTTCATATTCATACGGCGATACCTCATCCCTTGAGTGCTTTGTGCATTTTTCAGTCGGCTCCCTGCCTATCTTGAATATCTCCTCATTTATCTCCCTGCAGTACTTTGTAGGCAGCATGCCCGATGACCTGCACACCCTCACCTTGATGATACTGTCTGTCGGCGGGAAGGACAATGTGTCTGAATTATCAATAAACGGTTTAATGATATGTGCCCATATCGGGAGTGCCACACTGGCACCCGTAGCCTTCTCGCCTATTGTCCTCAATTCATCATAACCCACCCAAACTCCGCAAGTTATGTCCTTTGTGAACCCAACAAACCATGCATTGGAATAATCATCCGTTGTGCCTGTCTTGCCCCCTGCATTGGCTTTTACGCCGAGCCATTTCATGCCGCTGCCTGTTCCCTCTTCAGCAACTGTCTCCAGCATACTGGTCACTATGTAAGCATCATCATCATCAAGCACCCGTTTGTTGATATTGCGGGGCTTGTACACAATATTGCCCTCACTGTCCTCAATATACCTTATCATTGATATATCCTTCATCACACCGTAATTGGGGAAAACGGAAAACGCCCTAGTCATTTCAAAGAGTGTCACCTCACAGCTGCCCAGGGCAAGTGAGAATACGGGAATCAGTTTGGTTGATATGCCCAGTTTGCGGGCGAACTGCACAACTGTCTCGGGACCTATGTTCTGAATAAGCCTCACAGCAGTGACATTCCTTGATTTTGCCAATGCTGTTCTGAGCGGTATGGGGCCCATGAATGTCTCATCATAATTGTGCGGTTTATACGGCTCATCTGTTCCATCATCCAGTACAACAGGTGTGTCCATGATAATGTCAGCCGGATTCATGCCATTTTCTATTGCTGCTGCAAATAGGAATATCTTGAATATTGACCCGGGCTGACGGGGTGCCTGATAGACCCTGTTGTATTCACTGTCTTCAAAATCCCTGCCGCCGACAAGCGTTTTCACTCCGCCGGTATTGTTGTCAATAATAATCGTGGCACTCTGAAGATAAGGTATAACGGTCATTTCAGCCCGCTCTTCTTCACTGAGGGAATCATAATCCTCTTTTGTCACCTCTACCTCATCATACCGCTTCTCATATCTTCTGAGCTGTCTCTCTGTAATTTCCTCTGCCTGTTTCTGCATCTCTATATTGAGTGTTGTATATATCTTGAGCCCTCCCCTGTAGAGTGCATCATAGCCGAATCTTGATATAACCTGTTTGCGGACCTCTTCCACAAAATACTTGCCCGGTATATCCTCCTTCTTCTTCTCACTCAGTTCAATCTCACTGTTTACAGCATCCTGATACTGCTTTTTGGTGATATATCCCTGTTCAAGCATATTGGCAAGGCATATTGTCTGTCTCCTCTTGGCATTCTCCGGGTATCTGAACGGATTGTAGAACTCGGGCAGATTGGGAATACCTGCAAGCATGGCTGCTTCAGCCAGATTCAGTTCGCGGGCACTCTTGGAGAAATACACATTGGATGCCGCCTCTATGCCGTATGCCCCATTCCCGTAATTGATCTGATTGAAGTACATCTCCAGTATCTCATCCTTGGAGAAACTCTTCTCCAGTTTAACGGATATCATTGCCTCCTTGATCTTCCTGACAAATGATTTGTCCAGTGTGAGGAACATGTTGCGTGCAAGCTGCTGTGTTATTGTGGAGCCGCCCTGTTCAATCCTGCCTGCCTGTATATCCTTTATCAATGCTGCTGCAATGCGGAAGAGGTTGATGCCCCAGTGGGAGCGGAACCTCTGGTCCTCCAGTGCCACTGTTGCGTCAATTGCATATGCGGGAATCTCCTTGAGTTTTACGGGTATGCGTTTCTCCAGGAAGAATTCGGTTATCTTCTTATTGTTTGTATCATAAACAATAGTAGCCTGTGCCGGCCTGTACAGTATCATATCAGTAACAGTGGGTATTTCCCTCTGCAGATTGACATACAGTGTAAGTCCCCCTGCCAGTCCTGTAAATATTATTATAAATACAATCAATGCAATATAAAATGACAATCGGTTTGTCCACTTCTTTACTGCAGTGTTGCCCTTCTTTCTGTTTTTTCTCATAGTTTTATAATATAATATCTATTCATACATAAGTCAATATAAAATAATTACCGGGGATCTGTCGGATGCTGTTCAATACCCTACTGTGCTTTATCCTCATTGCTGCTGATTATTATTCTGCTGATGCTTGACTGGCTGTAGCTGAGCAGTCTGGCTATTTGAGCATTGCGCAGATGATGCCTGTGAAGCTCCATGATTATCTGCTTATTGATCTGATCTTTTTTATTCCATTTATTGAAATGTATATCACTCATTGAGATTTTGTGACTCTTGAGAATATCTTTGAGTATTGCTTTGGCCCTTTCATCCTCTGCTCTTCTGTCATGACTCTTTTTGTATATCCTGTTATCCTGTCTCTTGTTTATTGTAAGGAACTGTGACTTCTCACCTATGAACTGATACTTGCTGTTGTATATCTCACTGTAATCAAAGAGATCCGGATTGTCAAACTGCAGTTTCTTTATATCAACCCTCCCGCTGTGTCCATTGTAAATACTTGCACTGGAGAACCTGTATTGGCCGGGGCTTGTGACAATGCCCGCCCGCACTGGATTATTGTGCGTATAGACATAAACAGTGTATAGATACTTGATATTGGTAATTATGGGGGATTTGAATCTCCCTGCAAAGACCCTGCCGAAGAGATCGCGTTTTCTATTTACATACATTGCATAACGCGTATTGAGGGGTTTGAAGAGCATATCCAATGGGTCGCTGATTATCCTCACAAGCATATGGTAATGCGTATTCATGCAGCAGTAAGCAGACACCTCAATATCTGTCTTCTTCATAGCTTCATTCAAATAATGCTCAAAGACATACATGTCTTTATTATTGAAAAACAGGGGATTACCCCTCTGACCCCTTGCAATTATATGATAATAATAACCGGGTATATTGACCCTCGCTGTCCGTCCCATATTTTATTTATATATTATATCATTACATTTGTCAAGCCCCTTCTTCAAGTCCTCCGGACACGGGGACGGTCCTTCGATTTGTTGATTCTTCTCCTCAAATGCACTAAAACCTGCTCAAATCACCAAAATTATAATAAAAGCATATGTAAGGTATACAATAACATGCTTTAAGTCCGGGTTTGGACTGCCCCATAAATTGATATATAACTAAACTTATGTTGCATTTATGGGGATTGGTGAGAAAACGGGACAAATCGAAGGACCGTCCCCGTGCGTGAGCATTGATTTTATTTTTATCCTGGACTATAATCATATAATGAGGATTATTATGGTCTCAGCATGTCTGCTCGGAATAGAGACGCGGTATGACGGCAGGTCAAAGCCGCTCTTTGAAGCTGGCGGAGATGACGCTGTCATTCCATTCTGCCCTGAGCAGTTCGGTTCAATGAAAACACCCAGACCCAAAGCAACACTTTTATGCTCTGCATGTGATATTGTCAGAACAGGGGCAGGGGTTATTGACAAAAACGGCACGGATGTATCAGGGCAATTCATAACAGGTGCCCGGAGGTCTCTCGGGTTGGCAAAATCAGCAAAGCCCGATCTTATTCTGCTGAAGGAATACTCGCCGTCATGCGGCCTGAATTTCACCAATATCAAATGGGAAAGAAAAAGAGGTATGGGCATTGCCGCATACCTCTTTTATGAGAGTGGTTTCAATCTTGATTCTATGTGATTATTTGAGTCTCAGGGGCATTATCAGATAGAGTGATTCCTCACCTATCTTATTCTCCTCATTCTCTATAATAACAGCAGACATCTCTGTCTTCATCTTCATCTTCAATTTATCCGTCTCAACCTTCTTGACAATCTCCATGAGATAGGAATTGTTGAACCCTATGACAAATCCGTCTTCATCAGTGTATTCGCATTCCATCTCCTCTGTGCCCTCACCTGTCTGTGACTGATAGGCATTGACCATTAATTTATTCTCACTGAATGAGAGTTTGACGAGTTTGGTATTGGGGTTGGTGAATATATTTACCCTGTTGAGAACATCAAGGAGCTTGTTCTTGTCAGTTACCATCATCTTATTATTGTCATTGGGTATGACTCTCTTGTAATCAGGGTATGTCCCTTCAATGAGTTTGGCTGATATCTCTGTTTCATCAATCTTGAACATAATGCGCTTCTCATCAAAACCAATGGCAAATGTATCCTTGTCAGCAATAAGCGACTTCAGGATATTGAGGGCTTTTGGGGGCACTATTACGCTCTTGGTCAGTGTCTGCTGGAATATATCCTTTATTCTGTAAACAGATAATCTGTGACCGTCTGTGCCTATCATTGCAAGCTCCTTCCCATTTGCCTCAAAGAGCACACCTGTTATTGCAATCTTCACAGCATCCTTCGACACAGCAAAGAGTGTATTCTCAATTGCATTTACAACAGGCAGTGATTCAATGGAGAACATCTTGGAATCCTCTATTCCCACAATTTCCACATACTGGTCTCTCTCTGTCAGGGGCAGTGAATAATGCCCTGATCCGCAGTCAATATTAAGTGTGTTTTCCTCAACAGTGAAATCCAGCATTCCGTCCGGCAGACGCTTTATCAGTTCAGATATTGTCTTGGCATTGACCACAATAGTGCCGTTTGTTTCAATTGTTGCCTCCATCTCCGACTGCATTGTAATTTCAAAATCTGTTGATGAGAAGAGGAGTTTGTCATCCTTAGCCTCAATCATGATATTGGCAATTACCGTAACAACGGGTTTGGAAGGAACTATGCTGGCTACTGAGACCAAGTGATTCTGAAAATCCTTCTTATCCACTCTGAATTTCATCAGTCCTCCTTTCTTATTACTAATAGTAGTATTTAATTAGTAGTAATAGTAGTGTATGTGCATATGTTTATAACTCTATAAATTATAGTATAATCTTCAATTAAAATCAACTGCATTGTCAACAAAATGTTGATTGGTGTTTACGAATGGGTATAAAAAAACAGTTATACACATAATCATTGACTAATCCACATTTAATAAACTGTTTATCCGCGATATATCACCGGCAATAATCTGATTGTCTGCCTTGAGTGATTCTATTTTCTTGAGAGCGTGTATTACTGTGGAATGGTCCTTCCTGTTGACCTTTGCAGCAATATCCTTGAGAGAGAGGTCTGTGTATGTGCGTATGAGATATATTGCAATCTGCCTCGGCACAACAATGGACTTTGTTCTCTTTTTGGAGCGTATCTGCTTGGGTGTTATCTTGAAGTACTTTGCCACTGTATTGATTATCTCATCAGGTGAAATGGCAATACGGGATACATTGTGATCATAATTCACATCGGACATATCAAGTATTATCTCACGCGCCAGATTGATATCAATATCCCTCTGTGACAATGTGGCTTTTGCAAGGAGCTTGAGCAGCACGCCTTCAAGCAGCCTCACATTCTCCTTTATATTATTGGCAATATAATTGAGTATGTCCTCATTGATATTGAGGCTCTCATTCTCAACCTTCTTTCTCAAAATAGCAAGCCGCGTCTCAAAATCGGGCTTCTTCAGATCAACAACAAGCCCCCAGTGAAAACGCGTGACAAGCCGCTCCTCAAGATTGGGGATCTCCCTGGGCAGCCTGTCTGCTGTGAGCACTATCTGATTATTGGCATTGTACAGGTCATTGAATGTATTGAACATCTCCTCCTGCAGTTTCTCTTTGTCCTTGAGAAAATGTATGTCATCAAGAAGCAGCACATCAAGCTGCCTGTATTTATTCTTGAACTCCAGTGTCTTCCTTGTGGAGATTGCCTTGATGAACTCATTCATGAATGACTCTGTTGATATATACATGATCTTCATTGCAGGGTCGCGCTCTTTGATGGCATGGCCTATTGCCTGAATGAGATGCGTCTTGCCCAGACCGCTTGCACCGTAAATAAATAGCGGATTATACTGGTCTCCGGGGGACTGTGCAACCGAACTGGCTGCAGCATGGGCAAACTGATTGGAATTGCCGACAACAAAATTGTCAAATGTGTATCTCTTTACAAGATTGCTGTTATCCACCTCATATTCACTCGTATCCTTGTATATGTTGATACTGTCGGGTATATCGTGCATCTTCTGCGGTGTGATTCTTATCTGGGGATTCTCATCTGTTATGGATTTAACTGCACCCAGCAGTTTGTGAAAGAGCTTGTCCTCTATCCAGTCCTTGATAACCTGATTGGGAACAGTGAATTCAATGATATTGCCATTGTAGGATTTGATATGTATCTTGTCAAACCAGTTCTTATAGTCCGACTCCTCGCAATTTTCCACAAGATATTTATGCAGGCTGTCTTCAAGTCTTTTCATAGGATATCAACACCAAGCTCTAAAATACCGCAGGATAATGAAGTTTTCCACAAAACTGTCCACATGCGCATAACTGCTCTAAGTCCTGCTATTTTATTTGTTGAGATGTTTTTCAACAGAATTATCCACATCCTTTTTTCTCCTGATGATTTTTTCCCCAATATTATCCACATTGATGAAGAGCCTGAACAGGGTGATTTATTTTATCAGAAAA
>JAWOBN010000002.1:0-16612 GCA_046484245.1 bacterium
AAAGGAAGAAACAGACAGCCCTCCTCCAATTTGAAATGTATTCGGGTCAACAACCCTTGGGGAATGATAAGACATAGTTAGGCAATTCAAGAATAATAGAGAAATTGAAATAAAAAAAATTAATACTAATCTATATATCATTAATCATATCCTGTTTGAATAAATGCTTATAATCATAAGAATTTTAGAAACCACTCTCATTTATAAAAAATCCTTGTCAAATTATAATTTTATTATATCTTTCCGGATTTTCCTGTCAAGTAATCTGTTTTGCTTAAGAAGAGAATCAAGGGACGGTGGTTCATTTTGTCAATTTAACTTTTTGGTAAATACAATTATTACGCAACATAAAATATTCATAAATCAATCGATTTCATAAGTTAAGTAATATCATGGGACTTAAATTGACAAAATGAACCACCGTCCCCTACTCGGATTTGAGGTAGTGTTCCTCTACGAATGTACGGTATTCGGGGTATGAGCTGTACAGTTCCGAGTGCTTGCCCTTGCCCAGGACCGTGCCTGAATCCAGGAATATCACATTGTCTGCATACTTGATTGTAGAGAGGCGGTTTGAAACAACAAAGCATGTGATGTCTTTATATGTCCTGTCAATCTCCTCCCAGAGCTTCTTTTCATTATCAGTATCCAGTGACGCTGTAATATCGTCCAGTATCAGTATCTCCGGTTTCCTTATGAGGGCGCGGGCAATTGCCAGACGCTGCTTCTGTCCTCCTGAGAGCGCCAGGCCCCTCTGCCCTATCTTTGTTTCATGCCTTCCGGAGAATCCCTCTATCTCCCTGTCCATCTGCACTGTTTCAATGATCCTGTCATATAGCTCCTGTTCAATACTGTCTGTACCGAATATCACATTGTCCTTTATTGTACCTGAGAAGAGCAGGGGCTCCTGTGGCACATATCCTATTTTATTGCGGAATCCCTCAACAGATATCCGGTCTATGGGTATATCATTGATAAACACACTCCCCTTTGAAGGATGGAGCAGTCCTGTGAGAAGACCGAGTATTGTTGTCTTGCCTGAGCCCACCGGACCGATTATCACGACCTTCTCGCCCCTCTTTACAGTAAAGTCAAGATTCTTCAATATACAGTCATTATCGTAACAGAAATCAACACCAACGAATTTCACGGACTCCACCTTCTCAATACTGTGCTTGCGCACCCTGCCTTCCTTCTCAACAGGATAGTCCTTTACATCCTCCAGACGGTCAATATTGACAAATGCCTGCTTGCCTGAAACAAAGAGCTGAGGCAGGTCCAGTATGGGATATATGAGGAGTGCCAGATATGTATAGAATGCATAGAATGTGCCTATTGAAATCTCTCCCCGCACAACCATAATGCCGCCGAATACAACTATTACAATCTGGGCTACCCTGTCTATATACTGGTATATCAGATGCAGCATTGTATTGAGTTTGACTACATTCATCTCAGTTGAGAAACGCCTGTTTAGCGCATCATTAAAAAACCTCATATACTTGTCACTGCCTGTAAATGCCTTTATTATGCGTATGCCTGAAAAGGAGAGTTCCAGCTGATTGTTGATATCACTGATTGCCTCCTGATTCTTCTTGAATCTCCTGTACAATTCCTCTGAGGTGAAGTAGAATACAATGATCATCAGGGGAACGGGGATCAGTGCCAGAAGCGTCAGTTCCCAGCTCATAAAGAACATCACTGCTATGCAGAAGATTATTTTATTGAATGAATCAAATGCCCTGAATATGCCTGAACAGAGGAACCACCCTATCTTGGGGAAATCAGAGAGATCATCTGTGAGGCGCGTAACCAGATCCCCTGTCCTGTATTTATTGAAGAATCTGTAGTCCTTCTTCAGAATGGATGCAAAGTATTTCTTTCTCAGTGTGTATTCAAAGAGATAATTCATATATGCACGCAGTGCAGGATAGAAACCCGCAATCATTCTGCCTATACCCACAGCTACAAGGATCCAGACAATCCTGTATATCTCCTGCTGGGGGGCAGGGAAACTGTCAGGCGATTTAAGTATCTCGGATATCTTGTCCAGAAGCTCCCTGAATACAAGCGGGTATCCGACAGTAACACCGGCTGACACAATTGTCATGAATGATAGGAGCAGTATGAATTTCTTATGGTCTCTCCAGAGGCGCCATATCCATTTTACATGATTCATAGGTCCTCCCGGGAGAGAAACTGCAGCTTGACGAGCTTCTCGTATTCTTTGCATGTTCTCATCATTTCACTGTGCGTTCCCTGAGCCAGTATTTTGCCGTCCTGGAAGAGCAGTATTTTATCTGCATTGATAACAGATGAGAGGCGGTGTGCAACAATCACTGCTGTCTTGCCTCTCAGCATCTCTTCAACTGCTTTCTGTATCTTCTTTTCAGTCATTGCATCCACTGAGGCTGTTGCCTCATCCATGATTATTATATCCGGATTGAACACAAGAGCCCTGGCAAAACTGACAAGCTGCTTCTCGCCCACAGACACATTCTGTCCCCTCTCTAGGAGCTCGGCATTCATACCCTTCCTATCCTCATTAATGAATATATCCGCCTGAACAGCAGTAAGGGCATTCTTCACCTTTGATACTGGTATATCGTCATTGTAAAGCCGGACATTCTCAGTCACACTGCCGGGGAAGAGGTATATGTCCTGAAGCACAAGGCCCATGCCGGAACGCCACGCTTTCAGGTCAAAATCATATATGCTCCTGCCGTCAACAAGTATATCACCCCTGTCAATACTGTAGAAGCGCTCGAGCAGTGATATTGTTGTTGTCTTGCCTGAACCGGATGCACCGACAAGCGCAATCTTCTCGCCCTTCTTAACAGTGAATGATACATCCTTCAAAACATACTCATTCTTATTATATGCAAACCATACATTCCTGAATTCAATGGAATTATTAAAATCTACTTTGCATATTGCTCCTTCATCCTCTTCCGGCTCCATGTCCAGTATTGTGAACATTCTGTTCAGTGAAACAAATGCCCTCTGCATCATATTGATTGTCTCCGAGATCTGAAGAAGCGGTTCAAATATCCTTCTGCCGTATTGAATAAAGACAATCAGTGTGCCTATTGTCATAATGCCTGCAAATATCTTGGGTACAGTGAGGAGAATGACAATCACAATGAACATTGTCTCCACAATAAAGAACAGTATGCCCCAGAACGAGTATTCAATGAATGCAGCCTTTGTCTCCATACCCCTCTTCTGCCTGCTCTTTGAGTCCAGTATCCTCTCAACAGTGTTTTCCCTGTTGAAGAGCTGTATAATGCTCACACCCTGGATATATTCAGCCAATACACCCGAAACATCAGCATAGAGAGACCTTATTTTCCTGTAATACCGGGCAAGATATCTCACAACAATGATAACAATTGCCAGAAGCAGGGGTAGCGGGAGTGCTATAGCCATAGTCACCTGCCAGTTCTTGTAGAACATTATTGCCAGCATGCCTATGAAGAACATGAGATTGCCCAGTATCATTACGGAGAATTGAGAGAAGAGCTGTTTGACCTTCTCACCGTCACTCTCAACACGCGCAATGAGCTTGCCGACTGGATGCTTGTCAAAATACGATACAGGCAGTTTCATCATATGCTCAAACACATTGTACTTGAGCTTTGTAATGACCTTTACACCCAGACGCGCCAGCATTATTGTCTGGAAATAGGAGAGCACTCCGCTTATAACAATAACAATAATAAAGAGCCCGCCCCACAAAATCATATCCTGCACGTCACCGGCCGGCACACTGTTGTCAATAATATGAGCCAGTATAAGGGGGTCCAAGAGCTGGGCTCCGGATACAAATATCATTGACAGCAGACCGCCTAAGAAGAGCTTCTTGTCATCCTTTAAATACGGGATGATGCGCTTGAATTTTGACAATGATACCTTGTTTTTCATAAGATTATTTTAAGCAAATTTTATACCAAAGCTATATCCCGAAAATGCGGGACTTAGAATGCGGCAGCCTTTGCCGAATTATATCAGACGAGACAGACATTGACATTGTCCATTGCAATGTCTCACTCCTTGATTATAATAATTATAATACAAAGGAGGAGAAATGAAAAGAAGTTTATTCATCTCTGTAATGATTTTTCTGGCTATTGGTGTCTGGTCCCACTCGCCGTCATCATTCAGTATTGATTATCAGGACAATATACTTACAGTTGAGTCCATTCACAGTGTGAAGAATCCCGGAAAGCATTTTATTGAAAAACTGACCATTCATCTCAATGGAGAGCCGGTCATTGTGCAGGAATTCAAAGCTCAGTCAGACAGCGACAAACAGCAGGCTCTTTACAGGATTGAGGGTCTTGCTGCTGAAGACAAGCTGAAGATAACCGCCTACTGCAGTATATCGGGCAAGAGGGTTATTGACTGGTCCATTCCCCAAGAGGACAGTGATGAAGATTAGCATACTGATTGTCCTGCTGCCCTTTGCTCTATTTGCATTTACCCCTTCGTATCTCTCCCTTGAAAAGCCCGTGAAATCCCCGTTCATTTCATCCGAACTCAATATAAAGGGGAATTTCACAGGGGATATGATGAGCGACCCTGTTGATTCATTCCTTGCAGGCAATACAAATACCGCTATTGCATTCAAGACACTCTTTCCGGGGGGTATTGATATTATTGCAGGTTATGACTCGTATCACAGGGATGTATCTTTAACAGGCGCCTGGTCATGGATGCCTATGTTCTCACCGGTCAGCACACGCATATCTGCAGCAGGTTATTCCACAGAGCAATCCGGATCACGCCAGGCGGGAGCAAATGGCACAGCCATGGTCAATCTCAGTGCAGGCAGTGCATTGAACTGCTTCATTGCCGGCCATTATGACACGCATAATGACTTTCTTGCAGGAGCGGGTATTATGATAGGACTCCCATTTGAATTCCTCTATTTTGAAAGAGCCGGTATTGAGGCTGAGTACTATTTTCTCACACTGCCTGCAGGTACAGGCGACCCTGTTTACAAGACAGCTCTGTTCTTCAAGACATGGGGGCATCAATTCTTCATCACACTCTCCAATTCCCCTGCAGCCGGTATCCGGACATTTGCTGAGGGTGGTGACAATAATGCGCTTTACGCCGGTTTTGCAATACGGCGTTATTTTGAATTCTGATAAGGAGGTATCTGGTGGAATGGGCAAAACTCATTGAACCGACAGGCATTATAGCACTCGTACTGCTCTTCATAAATATCCTGGGCGGTATGTTCATGAGAAAACTCAAATTGAAACTCATATATCACAAAATAGGCGGCGCTCTCACACTGGCATTTGCCCTGCTTCACTTCATACTTATACAGTTATATTACTAAGCAGTATATAGAGTCCTGTTATCATAATAAGACATACTGCAGTAAATCCCTTGAGGCCAATGGAATGGACTCTGCTCAGAGGGAGGAGTATGAATGTCTTGCCGTCAATCAAATCCCTCAGCAGATGGGCTGACAGTCCGGCAAATACGAATACACCTTTCAGATAATCCCCCAGAAGAAGACCTGCAATCACAGCAATGAGGACTGCAAATATCAGTGAATGCGTGACCGGTCTTGACGGAAAGGATACCATTCTTTTGATATTGAATGAACGGGCCATGAAGAAATGGTCTATGTCAATGATAACAGAAGAAACAAGGCCTATGAGGAAATACCCGGGCATTGCTGCAAAGGGGAGGAAGATTATAACATAGAGCAGTGCATGCATAATTTCATCATGCAGCACATAGGCAATGCCCTTGACAGCAATGGGACTGGCAGCTGTCTCTCTCTCTGCAAGGACGAATCCGGCAAGCAGAACTATCTGCATGATAAGGATATCAATATTATTTAAATAATGCATAGTACACTATATTAACCCCTGTCTTCAATGCCTCTGTCCTCTTTTCAAGAGGGTCATTATGGGTTTCATATACAGCCCATCCGTCTGATATATTGGAATTGAATGTATAGAGCACACCTATCTTTTCACCAATAAATATCCCGTACATCTCCGGTTCACCCTCATAATGCTCATGTATCTTGGGTAATTTCTCCATTCTGTAAAATGTGCTGAGAATATCACTGTCAGGAGAGAGCTTCACAGTACTCCTTGCAGGGAAGAGTTCATCAAGGAAATTCATTATGTCCGTATTGAAGCCGTAGTCATCGTCAATATAGACAAATCCCCCTGCCAGAATATAAGCCCGCATATTCTCCAGTTCCCTCTGAGTATAATCAAAACCCCCGTGCCCTGTCATAAAGAGAAAGGGATAGTCCATTATCCTCTTGTTGTCCATAGAAAAAACAATCTCACTGGTGTCCATCTCCAGAGGCGTGTGTTCATTGACATATCCGGCAAGTATTGTGAGCGCATTTTCATCATTGTACCAGTCACCGCCCTCATATCTGAGCCGTACGGGCGTGAAATCAAAACCGCACAGATTCACACAGAAAAATACAAAGAGAGAGACAAGTATTATTCTTCGAAATACCATTGCAGTCCGCCTTTGATAAGATATGTTTTATCCGTCATATTCCAGTCAGAGCCGAGGAAAATATACGCATTTATGAGCTCTGTTCCTATCATTGTTGTGTAAACATCCCCTGACTGCATGCCCAGTATAATACGCGGCACAAGATTGCCGTCAAAGAAGCTCTTGTTTATGGATACCAGCATATTGATATTATCCTCATTGCCGTACACCATATTAATGCCGGAGGACAGGTGATTGTTAACCATTCCTGCTGAGAATACTGCTTCATACACTGTAGAATCAGCATTGAACCTGCAGCCCGCATTGGCAAAAATATTATTTCTGCTGTACTTGAGTCCGCCTTCAATATGATTTTCACCATGTCTCTGATAATTCATAAATGCTGACCACCGGGGCAGTATTCTGTATAAAATGCCTGTATGGAGTCTGAACTGTCCGTCATAACCGCCTATGGCTGTTATGTGAAACCGGCCGTATGAAAGAGGAAGAAAGACCTTAATATCCGATTGAAGATTCCTCTCATTATAATGATATGAGAATAAACTGATTGCAGTGAGGCGTTTATAATTGAGTACAATTGTAGCAGGCACACTCCTGTTGTCGGAAATACCCGCAGTTGCCGTGATAAAATCATTCTGTATTCCCGCTTCAATGGTCTTTCTGTCTCTGGATATGCCGGCTGACAGGGAAATGATATCCCTTGTCATATTGGTGAATGTTGTGTAATTGTAAGGATTATCCCTTATCATGTCTATCAGTGCAAAACCCCTCACTGTTACTGTGTCCTCTGAGAATAATGAGAGATAGACACGGTTCCTGTTCATATTATTGAGGAATGATATGCCGTAATAGAGTGATGTGTCAGGATCCTGGTCCACATAACTAATACCGAGCAGGTCATGTCCGTAAATATCGGAGTATGACCTGTCGTAGAATTCCGGTGCAATGCGGAGGTCGTCAATATAGAAGATACTGCTGCTTATGCCCGAATTATCAAATTCCATGATATTGCCTGCAGGATGAACATTGAGCAGGAAAGGGTATGTCTCATAGTAATTGTCTATACCGGGCATCTCATTGTCCCGCATCAGTGTCATTGACCCGGAGAGGCCAATCGCCAGACCAATCAGTATAATGAGAATGCTGTTTCTACTGACCAATGATCTTTACCGATATTTCCCTGCTTCTCGGCTTATTGTCAAAATCAATGAATATGATCTGCTGCCATGTGCCGAGGAGAATACTGCCCTTTTCAATCTGGAATGTCTGGGATGTTTTCGTTGTTGTTGAACGAATATGCGAATATCCGTTGCCGTCATGCCATTTCTCATTGTGCATGTATCTTATATCAGACGGGATGACTCTCTCATAATAATCAGCAAGGTCCTCAACAAGCCCCGATTCATACTCCATTGTTGACACTGATGCTGTTGAGCCGATAACACTGACATTGCATAAACCCTCCGAAATACCGGATTGTCTGACAATGTCTTTTACTGAATCAGTTATATTGACTATATCTGTTTTTTCCCTGGTCTCTATATTGATTCTTTCAGTGAATGAATTCATAAAACTCCTCTCCTGTTATTTCCTTGAGCATCTGTGAAAAAAGCCTCAGGGGGAATCCCACAACATTGAAATAATCCCCGTCAATTGCCTCTATGAAGAATGACGCTTCCTTCTGTATAGCATATGCCCCCGCCTTATCCATATAATCTGCCCTGCTGAGATACCAGTTCAGCTCCCCTTCATTTATATTCTTGAACCTCACACTCGTTACAATGTTTTCTGTAATGATACTCTTCTGATATATAAGGGTAATGCCTGTATAGACATAATGCTGTCTGCCTGAAAATCCCCTCAGCATATCCTCAGCTTCATCTGCTGACAGGGGCTTGCCGATTATTGAGCCCCCCATATTGACAACTGTATCTGAACCTGCAATAATGTCCTCGGGAAAATCATCACGGACACTCATTGCCTTCTTCAGTGAACACTCCTCTACAAATGCAGACGGGTCTTCAATAAGCACACTCTCTTCATCAAAACGGTGCTTTACTGCCGAGAAATCAAAACCCATATCAGAGAGGAGGTCCTTTCTTCTCTGTGAATCTGATGCAAGTATTATCTTCATCTTTAAGTAAAAAAAAAGGGGGAAGCAAGCTTCCCCCTAAGTCTTCAGGTATAATACCTTATTTCACTGCTTCTTTCAGTTTTGAACCTGCTTTGAAATGGGGTACTGTCCTTGCTTTGATCTTGATTGGTTTCTGTGTTGCGGGATTGATGCCCTTTCTTGCTTTCCTTCTCTTTGTTGAGAATGTGCCGAATCCGACCAGTGTGACCTTTTTCTTCTTCTTCAGTGATTTGGTGATTGCGTCAATCATTGCATCGATTGCATCATTGGCATCCTTCTTTGACAAGTCAACTTCTTTTGCAACATGTTCGATCAAATCTTTTTTGTTCATTAAAGACCTCCTTAAATTGAGTGTTTTAATAATTTCTATAATTTTATGTCATAATTCCGTTTCTGTCAAGAGGCAATCCACTGTAATGCTTATCAGTAAAGGCTTTAGAGGAACAGCGGACCCAGGATATCTTTGTCAATTGACAGGTCCGAGAATTCCTTCAGTGAGATAGAAAAATTATACTTCATGTCTGTCCCGTAATTGGACACTGAGAATGTTGCCCTCCAGCAATGCAGGTCCCTGTTTATTGTTACTGATGATGAAACAACATTCATCTCCTTTATGTCATAAAGAATGCTGCTGCTGACAGAGAGATCGCTGCCAATGGGGAATCTCAGGGAACCATTTACCTGATTCTTTCCGATACTGTCATTACTGTATGTCAATGTATTGTACACTGTGTAATTGACAGGCCCGGATCCCCTGAAAGGGCTTTCCAATCGGCCTCTCAGCGATGTATTGAATGTGGCGGAATAATCCTTCGTATAGACATTGTAATTGACATTCATTGTGTGGGACAGGGGCTTTGAGGAGAGCAGTGTCATGCCTGCTGAAAGGGGGGAAATGGAATCAGTGTCAAGATTGTAAGTTGTTGAAATGCTTATCTGGGCAAGCTTGTCAACATTATTGCTCTTCCCTTCAAATACATTGTTGACTGACAGCGCAATACGTGATGATGAGCTCACTGTGTCTTTTGTCAAATCATCTGCAGAATAAACGGTCTTTCTGGAAGAATAAATTCTTGCTGAGGGTATTATTGTGTGTCTGAATTTTTCATATGTGAGAAAGCCAAAACGGGAAGTACCGTATATCTGAGTTGTAAAACTCATGCCGCCTTCAAGATTCGTATTGAACAATGTGTCAATATCAGACGATGCTCCATTGTATAAAGCATAGGGGCTCAATGTGAAAAACCGGAATAATTTATAATATGTGTCTATGCGGTTATTGGCTGCTGCAGTGATATTATTCTCAGTGCCTGCACTGTCGGAGAGCATTGCTCTGGACATGGAATGTGAATGTGAATAATTCAAGCCGTTCGTGAAGAGCAAACTCCTCCTGAAGAATGTCTGTCTGGAGAGATAACCCCTGTAGGACGGCAGGCGGCTCCGCACTGTATTATTGGAAAAATCCTTGCTGTATGAGAATGACACATTGGATGAATATATGCTGAATCTCTTTGACAGTGAGAGAAATGTCTCTGTTGTTCTCTTGAGATTGACAACTGTTGAATCATCATAATCTGTCTGAAGATTGATGTCGGAAATATAATCCCATTTGCTCTTCAGGGAAATATCAGCAGGAAGATTGTGAGAATAATCACCCTGCAGTGACCAGCGCTTTCTGCCGGTGAATTCATTGACAAGAACAGTATTGGCATTGAATTGAATAAAGGGTTTCACCAGTATTCTAAGTTCATGATTGAGCCAGAACCCCCTGTTTGAATAGACATCAGCAGAAAATGTCATATCGGAGAAATCATTTACTGCCCAGAAGTAGGAGAGATTCTTCAGGTAGAATCCATTGATATCATCATAACCGGGATTGGGCATCAGAAAACCGCTCTTCCTTGTGCTTGCAGCAGGCAGAACAGCAAACGGCAATGCGAAGATGGGGACATTCTTCAGAAAGAGAATTGCGGGCTTCATAACTATTCTGTCATTGTCATAGTACGACATACTGGATGCAAAGAGTCCGTAATGCGGGTCATCTATGTATTCGCATGTTGTAAAGAAACCGTCTTCAATATAGTAGCGGTTTTCATCAAGCGCATATATTTTGCCGCCTCTGAAATACCCCTTGTCAATTGTTGATTTTCCGCTGTATATAATACCGTTCTCATCTTCATAATCAAAGAGCAGGGAATCGCCTTCTATTTTATTGCCCTCAGCAAATGTCAGATTGATGCTGTCTTTGGCAAAGAATGTCTTGCTCTCCTTGTCTATGACAACAGACAGTGCCTTTACATTGAATTTATCTGATGAAATATTGACATTGCCTTCAAGGAATATCTTGTTTTCCCTCCTCATGTATATCATGCTGTCTGATGTATAGGATATGGTTTGAGTACCTGCAGGCAGGAGAATCCGAATAATTAAAACTGCCAGGAAAAATATCTTACTTTTTAATTGCATCCAAAATCATATAGAGGAACAGAAGCATGATGCCTATGACAACAGATGAATCAGCAATATTGAATGTTGCATAACGCCAGGAATTAATCCCGAAATCAAGGAAATCAACAACCTCCCTGAATACCAGCCTGTCGTAGAAATTACCGAATGCACCGCCCAGTATCAAAGAGAGTGCAATGACATTTCTTCTCTCATATTTTGAGTGAAAGAAATAGACAAGGAGGAATATTATTGCAATTGCCGTAAGTCCTATCAGTATCCAGTAATTGCCCACATTTATACTGAAGGCTGCGTGTTTGTTCTTTACAAATGTTATTTTGAAAAACTCGCCCCACACCTCTATGGACTCATAGAGATGCATATTTGTCTTGACGATTAATTTGCTTATCCTGTCAAGCAGAAGGACAATGATTATGACAGGCAGCCCCCATTTGAGCCGTCTGCCTATCTGATCAGGAAACCTTATCTTTGCATTCGATGCAGAGTTTTGCATAAGGAACCGCCTTCAGTCTTTTCTTGGGGATCTTCTTTTCGCACATTTCGCAGATGCCGTATGTATTATCGGATATCTTGGCAAGTGCCTCATCAATCATTCTCAGTTCATTGAGAG
This sequence comes from bacterium, assembly GCA_046484245.1. Taxonomy (GTDB): domain Bacteria; phylum Hydrothermota; class 32-111; order 32-111; family 32-111; genus JAXHVG01. The sequence continues at coordinate 11,718 of JAWOBN010000002.1, forward strand.
TATCATTCATATTCCTTGAGAGGGATTCAAGCATTGCTGCATCAGAACCCAGGTCTGCACTGTGAAAAGGATAGCTGGAGTTTTCAGAATTATTGCTCTCATTAAGCTCCTCTTCGTATTCCCTGAGGACATCTTCTCTTTCCTTCTTCATCTCCAGAAGGAGATCCCTGAATTCCTTTTTGTCTTTTCTGTCCATTTCAAACCTCCGATTTAACAACATCCGAACATTTGTCACACAGATCCGGATACTCCTCGTCTTCACCCACTGTCTGGGAGTAAATCCAGCATCTGGCGCATTTGCTTCCATCTGACTTGACTGCCTTTATCCTGAGAGCGGGGTCTTCCGACCGGACAGTGAAATCCTCACCTGTCTTCTCAAGATTTACAGCAGAAACAATGAATATCTCATTGAGATGCTTTTCGTATTTTTCAAGAACATCCTTTATCTCTCTGTCGGCAATCTCCAATGTGAGTTCTGCCTCCAAAGATTTGCCTATAATACCCTGATTTCTCACTTTTTCAAGTGCAATATTGACCTGTTCGCGCACTGATTTGATTGTCTCCCATTCCTGAGCAAGTTCATCATTAATGAACTTCTCCTTGTCCTCTTCAAGCATTTCAAGATGAATTGAATCCCTCTTGTTATTCTTGCCGAAAAAGTCATATGCCTGTTCTGCAGTAAAGGGCAATATGGGTGCAATCATTTTAAGCATTGTATCCATGAGTATGTAAATTGCTGTCTGTCCGCTGCGCCTCTCGCGTGAATCTTTGCCGTATGTGTATAATCTGTCTTTCAATATATCAAAATAGAATTGTGAGAGGTCCACTGCGCAGAATTTATGGAAATCCCTGAACACCCTGTGGAATTGATAATTGTCATATGAGGCAATGATCTTCTCCTGCAGTTTGGCGAGACGGTGCAGTATGTATCTGTCAATACCGCGCATATCCTTGTAATCAACAGCATGTTTGTCATAATCAAAATCATTGAGATTGCCCAGTATGAATTTGAAAGAATTCCTTATCCTGAAATAGACATCCTTTGCATTGTCCAGCACATCATCGCCGAATGCGGCATCTGATGTATAATCAACAGATGAAGCCCAGAGGCGGAGTATCTCTGCTCCCGAGGTCTTCCATATCTGCTCTGGTGAGACCACATTGCCCAGACTCTTGGACATCTTCTTCATTTTCTCATCCAGTATGAGCCCGTGTGTCAGAACCTCCCTGTACGGGGAACTCCCGTCAGTTGCTGTAGCTGATATGAGCGATACCTGAAACCATCCCCTGTGCTGGTCAACTGCCTCAAGATAGAGGTCAGCAGGCCATGAGAGGTTTTCCCTCTTCTTGACAACAGCAGAATGGGACAGAGAAGAATCAAACCATACATCAAAAATATCCTCTTCCTTTCTGAAATCACTGCTGCCGCATTTCTTGCACTGAATGCCTTCGGCAAGTTCACTGACTTCTTTTTCAAACCACACATCCGAACCATGCTCTTGAACAAGGTCTGTTATCTTCCTTATAAAATCAATGTCCATATGCGGCTCACCGCAGTCCCTGCAGTACAATGCGGGAATGGGCACACCCCATGAACGCTGCCGCGAGAGGCACCAGTCCGGTCTCTCTTCAACCATATTGTAAATCCTGTCTCTTGACCATGCGGGTATCCATCTGACCCCGTCTATTTCCTTGAGCAGTTTGTCCCTGAGATTGTCATGGTCAACACTGAGGAACCACTGGTCTGTTGCCCTGAATATCAATTCGCTCTTGCATCTCCAGCATATAGGATATGAATGGTCTATTGTACCTGAATAGAGCAGTGTTCCTTCATCCTTGAGGTCTTTCAGTATATTTTCATTGGCGTCAAAGACAAACTGGCCTGCGTATTTCTCCGCATAATCAGTGAATTTGCCCTCTTCATCAACAGGGCTGATAAGAGGCAGATCATTCTTGAGACTCTCCTGATAATCCTCATATCCGTGTCCGGGTGCAATATGCACAATACCGCTTCCTGTTTCCATTGTCACATAATCAGCAAGTATCACCCTGCCTTTCTTATTTTTAAATATCGGGTGGGCATACTCCAGTCCCTCATAATCAGCAGGACGGGTTTTCTTAATGACCTTGTATTCCTCAAACCCGAGCTTCTTCATTACTTCCTCTTTAAGCTTGTCGGCAAGTATCAGCACCCCTTCAGGTGTTTCAATCTCAGCATACTCCTCTCTGGGGTGCATTGCAGTTGCCACATTGGCAGGCAGTGTCCACGGTGTTGTTGTCCATATAAGTATGTGTTTATCCTCGCCGGAGAGTTTCAGTTTAACGAAAATGGATGGCGAGGGCCTGTTGTCATACTCTATCTCATTGCCTGCAAGAGCTGTTGAGCATTTGGGGCACCAGTGAATAGGCCTCTGCCCCCTGTAAATATATCCCTTCTCTACCAGTTTGCCGAAATTCTCAATAATTGTGGATTCATACACCCTGGACATTGTAATATACGGGTCATCCCAGTATCCGTGCACTCCGAGGCGGTGGAATTCCTTCTTCTGCTGATTGACGAATTTCTCCGCATATGCCCTGCATTTCTTCCTCAATTTGAATTTGGGGTAATCTTTTGCCCTTTCACCGAGATTCTTTGTCACATTGTGCTCAATAGGCATGCCGTGACAGTCCCACCCCGGCACATAAGGGGAATAGAATCCCCGGATATTCTTGTATTTGACAATAAAATCCTTCAGAATCTTATTGAATGTTGTTCCTATATGAATATGACCATTGGCATAAGGGGGTCCGTCATGCAGAATGAAACTCTCTTTTCCCTTTCTGTCATCATTTATAAGCTTATTCAAATCAATATCATCCCATTTCTTCAGTATTTCAGGTTCCATATTGGGCAGATTGGCCTTCATTGGAAATCCTGTCTTGGGCAGATTTAGTGAATCCTTATAACTCATTGTTACTCCTCTGTTCCAAAGAATCTGTCGCCTGCATCACCCAGACCGGGCACAATAAATCCATTGTCATTGAGCTTCTCGTCAATAGACGCTGTATAGATATCAACAGCCGGATACCTCTTCTGGACTGCATCAATACCTTCAGGAGCTGATATTATGCTGAGTATTGATCTGGAATGCACACCGTATCCCTCAAGTATCTCCATTGTCTTGAGGATTGAGCCGCCTGTTGCAAGCATCGGGTCCATGAGGAATACCTCTGAATCCTTTGCTTTTGACGGTATATTGACAAAGTAGGTTATGGGCTTTAAAGTATTTTCATCCCTTTTGAGGCCCACGAATCCAACTGATGTATTGTCAAACACCTCTCTTATCATTCTCACCATTCCGATGCCTGCCCTCAGTATTGTGACGAGGAATATTTTCTTCTTTATCACAGTGCCGTCAATTTCCTTGAAAGGCGTGCTTATTTTCTTGCTCTGTGTAGGCAGATTCTTTGATGCTTCAAGGAAAATGAGGAGGGATAATTCCTCCAGATTCTTTCTGAATTTGTCGGAATCAGTCTGTGTATTTCTCAGATGCGTCAGTTTTTCCTTTGCCAGCGGGTGATTTACCTCTATTACAGCCATTATTACTCCTTATTACCGTCTTTTAACATTGCCATATAATGCTTTGCCTTTCTGCCCCAGTTTTCATGCTCAAGCAATTCCTCCCAGCATTTCCGGGCGCGCTTATGATCGCCTTTCTTATAATATGCAAGACCCTTGACGAGGGTTGCCTCATCAAGATTGGGATTGAGGCGCAGTGCGCGGTTCAGTTCAATAATTGCCCCGCTGTATTTCTTCTGCTTGAGATATGTCTTGCCCAGAAGCAGCTTTATATCGGGGAAATCACTGGATATCTTGTCCGCTTTCTTGTATTCATCCATTGCATCGGGATACTTGCCTATTTCAAAGTATGTATTGCCCAGCGAAATATGGAGATTGATAAGCCTCTGTTTGATGCCGAAACCGCTCTTGCCGAACTCCTTCTCCAGTTTTGAGGCAATATTGAATTCCGATGATGCCAGGTCCAGTTTGCCGTTCTCATTGTATGTCAGTGCAAGATTGAGATGCGCTTCCACATAATTCTCATTGAGCTCAATAGCTTTCTGAAACTGGTTTTCAGCCTCATCCAGGTCACCGAGCATATTGTATGTAAGGCCCAGCATATTCCTTATATCGGGCCAGTCCGGATGCTCTTTCATTGCATTGAGGAAATTGATAAGGGCTTTCCTGTATTTACCATTATCAAAGAGCTCCTTGCCCTTCTGAAAGTATGTTTTCTTCTTCATAATACTCCTGTCTGTTTTCGGCAATTATATTATCACTTTCCCCATTGCAAGTCAAGGATGTAGGATGTGGCACTAATACCTTGTAGAACCGGAAAGAAGCAGAAACTGCAGAAACAATCACGATTCTGAAATCTGATGGCTGATAGATGGCATTATTATGATAAACAAGCCACAAGCTACCGGCAACCAGTTACCGGAAACTAAAGTTCTACCCGTTCTACACACTCTATTCGCTCTATTCGCTCTAGATTATGCATAACAGCTTGTCAAGTTTTCAACATCTGTCCTTTTACCCTTATTTTGTCAAAACTACCCTCCAAATCCCGGGGACGGTCCTTCAGTTCTATAACCTCTATGTTTAATTATTAATTAACTTATGGCGCTCTATTTTCTAAATTTATTTATTAGGTAACTTACAATCTCTAGTTTTTGTAAAAAGTTATAGAAGTGAAGGACCGTCCCCGGGATTTGGACAGAATGTATGTAATTGTATAAATATCGGGGGTTAGGGGGAGTCAAGGACAAGATTCAGTTATTAGACAATGCGCCTGCTATTTCCGCCACAACGCCGTTTCCGGGTAGAATGCCTCAATTCAATATATTTATCT
>JAWOBN010000057.1:0-5747 GCA_046484245.1 bacterium
ATCAAACAGAGCATTGACCCTCTCTACAGCATAATTGAAGCTGTCTGCCAGTTTTTTGAATTCCCCCCCGCCCTTGAGAAAGAGCCGGGCATTGAAATCTCCCTCAGATACCCTATGAGAGAATGACAATAGTTCATTGATCGGTTTTATGAATGAATGTGTGAAGATGAGGATTATTATCAATGCCAGTACTGTGAGAATAATTGTGATTATCATAATCTCTGTAAAGAGCTTATTGAAGAGCGTGTCTATTCGCGTCAATGCAACAGATACTCTTATAACACCGCTGTTTTCACCTGCTTCATACTTCAGGGCAGAGTATATCATCTCTTTTTTCAGTGTATTGGAGAACCGCACAGCATAACCGCTGCCCCTGCTCATTGCCCTGATGAATTCCGGCCTGTCTGCATGATTTTCCATTGTCTCTTCGTCCTCTTCTGAATCAAAGAGAACCCCGCCCTTACTGTCAATAACGGTGATGCGTCTGTTTATGCTCTCTGAAGCATTGTAGAGAATGGTATCCGGCAAATTGTCTTCAGCCAGGTGTTCTTTTACCCTGTCTTTTATGAGACGGCTGTTCAGCAGTAGTTCATGGGAGAGACCGTCTATGTGCTCCCTCTTTACTGTCCGGTATGTGAAGAAGAGTATTGTGCCGGAAAGCAGCAGAATGATAATTAGTGCTACGCAGAATAATTGCCAGAATAATGGTCTTTTCATTCCTCTATCTTATACCCCACACTGCGCACATTGACTATGTGTCTGCCGGCACTTTTGAGTTTTTCCCTGAGATGCCTGATATGCACATCAACTGTTCTTTCTGTTACAAATTTCTCATCACCCCAGAGCTTCTGCAGTATCTGTTTTCTTGAATAGACCCATCCCTTGTGCCGGGCAAGTATGAGGAGTATATTGAATTCTGTTGCTGTAAGTCCTATGTCCTCGCCATTTATAGTTGCTTTATACTGATTCTTGTGGAGAACAAGGTCACTGCCTATCTTTATTTCATTATTTTCTTTCTCTTTCTTCTCCTCATCCTTTGAGTATCTCCTCAGCACTGCCTTTATACGCGCAATGAGTTCCCTGGGGGAAAAGGGTTTTGTGATATAATCGTCTGCACCGAGCTCCAGACCTATTATCTTGTCTGTCTCCTCTGATTTTGCTGTGAGCATTATCACGGGTATATGCCCGATGTCCTCATTTGCCCTTATGCGCCTGCATATCTCCAGGCCATCCTCATCCGGAAGCATCAGATCAAGAATTATGAGAGCAGGTCTTTGTTCTTCCAGAGCATCCAGCGCATCACTGCCTCTGTCAAATTCTACAGGTTCAAATGCATTGCGCTTCAGATGAACAGATATGAGTTTCCTGATATCCGGCTCATCGTCAATAATAAACACCCTTCTATTCAATGGGGAAATTCTCCTTCTTAATGAATATATACGGGCTCCCGGGACCCCATATCTGATTACCCTCATTATCAAAACCCCTGTCATGCGAGAGCATCCTGTTTTCCCTTATCTCAACTTCGGAGCGCGCATAATCGGCTCCATGCAGATCAGACCTGCATGTCTTTCCTACTGTACTGCCCTCAAATATCAACTGGCATTTACGGCGTATTACAATAGAGCAGCCCTTCTTCAATTCAAGATCATTCATCTCAAGTCCCCTGAGATCTTCATGCCTGTATGCTCCTGTGAAATTCCGGGCACTGTCAATACTGAATACCCGGCTTTCATAGAGCCCGTAGCGGAGCTTTTTGAGGCAATAGACCCTCTGCCTGTACGGTTTGTCCGGCTGTGATGCAAGCGCCTGCTCAACATATATCCAGATGCCGTCTCCCCTCTCCTGCAATATAGGATACATTATAAGGTGAATATTGAGGAATGATGTATCACTCTCAGCCTGCTGCTGAGAAGAGAATTCACCTGTGAGCCAGTCAGCAAGTATTGTATAATCCTTGTCAATATTATAATCTTTCACAGAAGGCTGTTTAATACATCCTGCTGTTATTATTATTATCAATAAAACAAAAATGGCTCTTTTCATTAAAACCCCTTTTAGATTATTTTATCAGATTGGATTTATTTATCAATACGAGAGTGTGAGGTTTTTGCCGCTTCTCTTTGCCCTGTAGAGAGCACTGTCCGCCCTCTTTGTCCATTCATTGATATTTTTATTTGTCAGATATCCGTCACCGGCATAATACCCGATACTGACAGTTGCGCCTGTTGTCTTGTTGAATGAACTGTACACCTTTGTTCTGATATTCTCCGCAATATCCAGAACAAGCCCCCTGTCAGCAGGCACAATATATACAATAAATTCATCACCGCCGTATCTGCTTGCAAAATCACATGTTCTGATTGAGCTGCGTATTGCCTCTGACACCTTCTTCAGAATTCTGTCACCCTCGGTGTGCCCGTAAGTATCATTGAGATGCTTGAAATTGTCAATGTCAATCATTACAATACCGCCCCTCGCCTTATTGTTCTCACCCATTTCAAGAACAGGCTTTATCAGATTGAAGAATCCCCGCCTGTTATGAATACCCGTTAATTCGTCAATCTTGGATTCATTGTCCAGCACCCTGTTGCGGCTCCACAGCATGCGGATTGTCTCACCCATCAGCTCCATTTCCATGTATTCACCCGAATGCTTTACAATCCCATCCAGGAGTTCATTGAGATGTTTCTCATAGTCAATTACAGGGAATTCCAGGAGCGGTATATTGTTTACAAAATGGAGGAATGACTGTATGTCTGTATTGAGCAGATAGAATTCCAGATGACAGATAATAATAAGATACATGTCGGGCGTCAGGTCATTTATATGTTCAATGAGACCCTGCGTCTTGCTTATCTGGTCCTCAAGATACTTGCAGGTATCTTTATAATCAGCATAGAATGAGGGCAAAAGGTTCTCTTCTTCCAGTTCCAAGAGATTGGTCCAGCACCTGATATGCTCTGTTTTCCTGTCAGCCATCTTTTTCCAGAAATACACTGACTCATTTGATTCAAAGATGTCAGCCATATTGTTGTAAATATAGTATGCCTTCTCATCCAATTCCCTGCATAATGATATGACATCCGCAATACTGTCTTTCACTCTGCCTCCTTTTGCATATAATATTGTAGTGAATCTCGGGATTTTGTCAAGTGATTAGAGTGGCTTTAAGCAATATTCAGCAGGATTATGCCTATAATAAGGAGTGTAAAAACAATAATCTGCTTGCGCGTGAACCGCGATCTCCATATGCCGAAATCAGTTATAATGGATATGACAACAACTGCCGAGCCCAGCATGGGGTATGCTATTGCACCGGGAACAGTATCAAGGGACTGCATGAAGAAGAAGCTTGTCAGCATATTGGGAATGCCCAGTATAATGCCGTACAGCAGGGGTTTGGCGGTTATCTTCACGCGCTTGACAATTATGAACAGTATGTTGAATACAAATGCAGAGCCGAAGAGGAAGAAGAGATATATACCTGTGGAGTGACCGGAATACTCCTTGAATATCTTCATGCCAGAATCAGATATACCGGATATAATAAATAGCAGAAACACCCATATCAATGTGGTTTTCCTGCTGAATTTACCCAGGAGCGTGAATGCTGTAATAATAATGGCAATGCCCAGATACTGCAGGAAGAGTATGTTCTCATTGAAGAGAACCAGTGAGATGATTATGGGGATTGCCAGGGAGACCCTCATTACCGACACGGAGAGGGAGAGGCCGTTCTCCCTTATGTTTTTGTTATAGACAAGGAAATTGACCAGATAGAGGAATCCGATACTCACACCAATGACAATATCAAATGTGCTTGCCTCTCTGATGGGGGTTCTGTTCAGGAGCAGGGATATGCCTGCTGCTACTGCATAATTGCCCAGAAAGACGACGAGTATTGACACCCTTTCATCCCTCTGGAAATACTTCAGCAGATTTCCGATTATAACAGCACTGATAATACTGAGTAATAAATAAATCATTGTTCCTCCGGACAGATAAGAATATCACTAAAATGGGTTAAGTCAAGAGAACCCGGCTGACGCCGAGTCAATGGTTGATGGTTTATGGTTGATAGTCAAAATACAGTTACAGGTTTTCAGGTTACAGGTTGCAGGGATTTATTATATGAGCGGGGAGCAGTAAGAGTCACGAGACGCGAGACACGGGACACGAGACCACCGGCTGACGCCGGGTCAAGAGTTGATAGTTGATGGTTAATGGTCTGTGTGATAAGCAAGCCATGGAATCTAGTAACTGGTGGCTTGTTGCTGGTTGCTTGTAAATGTATGTGGGCGGATGAGGAGATTGCTTCACTCCGTTCGGAATGACAAAAATCGGGTTCAAATTGTTGAACCCTGATACAAGTTAGAAGAAAGAACAATTTTGTCACTCAAATGACATTAATGTCACTGTATGGTCTTTAATAATAATATAAGCGCCCTTATTTGTTGTCTTATGAGTGGCATATCTATTGCATATATTTATAGTAAATAATAACAGGAGGCACAGATGAAAAAATTATTAACAGCAATCTTGGTGATAATTTTAATGCTTTCTTTTGTAGTGGTATATGCAGAAGACAGTGAAAAAACACAGGACAGAAACCGCAATACAGTACAGGAAAGAAAGAATGAAAACACAGAGAATGGCGAAAAAGCAAGAGAGCAGAAACAGGAAAGAAAGCAGCTCTTCATTGATAAGGATGGAGACGGCATATGTGATGAAGAACAGAAAAAGGAAATGAATCAAAATAGAAACAGGAATCAGAACAAAGAAGAAATAAAGAATCAAAAGGGAAGTGCAAAGAGCAAGCAGAAGAAATCAACTGAGCCCAAACGCAGCAGGAGTAATTCTGAGGGAAAAGGCAAAAAATAATTCTTAAGGACTAATCACTCTCTCTTCTCATACGGAAGGGGGCCCCCCTGCTTCCTTCCGTTTTTTTATTTTCTCAAAACCTCAATTATCTCACCAATATAGAATCTGTGATAGCCCTTCTCAGGGTATTTGTCATTAATCCATTCCTCAAGAAAGTTCTCCGGTTTTATATCATCCTGATAGAGTTTCCTGCATTTCAGAACAAGATTTGCCTCTTCATAGTATATGGAGTTGTCATCATATACGGGTGTGAGGCCGGTTTCTTTAATTTTATCCGTATCCCTGCCTGAATGACTGCCGCAGAATTTCAGGGCATCCCTCTGTTCTTCGGGGAAGAATGAGAGTGTATAGTGCTTATACCTGTTGGTAAAACCGAATGTGTGTCTCTGGGGCCTCACATACACTATGGCTATTTTGGTGCTCCACAATTCACCGAATGAACCCCAGCTTACTGTCATTGTATTGAAATCACCCTTCTCACCTGCTGTAACCAATGCCCATCTGTCAGCTATAAGGCTGAACAGATTCTCTTTTATGTCTTCCGGTTTGATTATACTGAAATCAGCAGTCATTGTACCTCCTTTTTCTCTATAATAATTACTTGGGGTATAAATGTCAACAATACCTGTTGTTAAATTGACGGCAATTTATTGACTGTTTCAGGAAAAAATGAGAAATCCCCCGGTTTACCGGGGGATTTGCTATTATTCTATCTCTTCTATTATCAGTGATTCTATCTTATTGTCCAATTCAGGGGAATATCCGACAAAATTGTCTATTTCATTCCCCTCTCTGTCAAAGAGATACATTGAGGGAATGCCCTGAACCTTGAAGTGCTGATTCATCCTTTCTTCAGGCATTGC
>JAWOBN010000058.1:0-3583 GCA_046484245.1 bacterium
AAGAGGCGTCCAACAGCTTTCTCAAGCTGCTGGAGGAACCCCCTGCAGATACTGTGCTCATACTCACTACTGATAATATCAATTACATACTGCCGACAATTATTTCCAGATGTCAGATACTCAAATTCGGTTATCTGTCAGACAATGCAATAAGACAGTACATAGAAAGCAGCAGGAAGAAGATAAATATCAGCGGTGATATCAGTATGCTCAATGGCACAATGAGGGATATCAGGCAATTGGAAATACTGGAAAAGGCCAGTGCCAAGGTCAGGGACAAACTGCTTGATTTCACTGATAATAAAGATAAGAAGGGCAAGGAAACACTGAATAAGAAAATTAACAGGAAAACAGCAGAGCATGTGGTGAAATCATCCGGTCTCTCCCGGGAGGAGATACAGTCTCTGGATCTGCCCCGGCTCATTGTCAGTGCATTTGTCAGGGATGATATGCAGACAATACTCTTTATAAACAGCGTGTGTTCAAGATACAAAGCATTCTCAAAAGGATTCTTTCTCAATATATTCCTCCACACCCTGTCGCGTTTCCTCACAGAGGCAATACACGGCATAACCGGTCCCGGAGACAGTATGGCGCAGTACAAGGAAGATATAATGAAGAACGAGAGGGATGAACTCTTCTATATGCTTGATATTATGAGTGAGGCAGAGTCGGATATAAGGAAGAATATTGACAGTGAGAGTATATTATACAGTATAATGAGCAGGAAACATTTAAGGAGAAATTATGTATGCAAGAGTTGAATTCAGAGGTCATCTGAGATATTTATTCAATATAGAACCCCATGTTGATGTAAAAGAGGAAGGCAGGGTTATATGCAAACATGACCAGGGTCTTGATGTGGGCAAAATACTTGATGTCTATGCCAGGAAATTCGGTGAGGTGAAGGGCAGGATACTGAGGATGACAACAGAGGATGATGAGCGCCTGCTCAGGTCATATATACACAAGGAGAAGAATGCTTTCCACGATGCAGTGGAGATTATCAAGAAACACGAACTGGATATAAAGCTTGTGGATATACAGGTGCATTTTGACGGGCAGAGGATGACATTCTTCTTTGTATCAGACAGAAGGGTGGATTTCCGCGCACTTGTCCGCTCACTCGCATCCCATTTCCATACGAGGATAAGGATGAAGCAGATAGGTGTGCGCGATTATGCCAAGCATCTCGGGGGACTGGGCCCCTGCGGCATGACTCAATGCTGCAGTAAATTCCTCAACAGGTTTGAGGCAATATCGCTTAATCATCTCAAGGACCAGAATCTCTCAATGACACCGCAGAAAATGTCAGGTATGTGCGGCCGGCTCCTCTGCTGTCTCAAATACGAACTGGATTTCTACAATGAGGCAAACAGGAAATTCCCCGCTCTCTACTCCAGGGTTTCAATGGATAAATTCGGATCAGGCAAGGTAATAAAGATTGATATATACAGGGACAAGGTCACTGTACAGTATGAAAAGGTTCAGGAGAATGGCGGTGTTGTCATACACGCACTGGAAGAATTCAATAAATTACAGAAAAGAAGCAAAAGCCATGCTTCGGGAAAAAGCAGTAAGGAGGGCGGCAAATGACAAAATATCTCGTGACAGCAGCATTACCGTATGCAAACGGTCCTGTTCATCTCGGCCATATAGCAGGCGCATATCTGCCTGCTGACATCTATGTGAGATATCTCAAGATGAAGGGGGAGGATGCAGTATTTATATGCGGCAGTGATGAGCATGGTGTCCCTGTTACAATAAAGGCGGAGCAGCAGGGCAAATCGCCGCAGGAGATAGTTGATTACTATCATAATATGATGAAGGAGAGTTTTCGGAAATTCGGTATTATATTTGATAATTATTCAAGGACATCCAAACCCGCACATCATGAGAATGCCCGTCATTTCTTCAAGCGTCTCCATGAAAACGGTTATCTTGAGAATAAGACACAGCAGCAGTATTACTGCGAAAAATGCAGCAGATTCCTTCCTGACAGATATGTTGAGGGTGAATGCCCCCATTGCCATTTTGACAATGCCCGCGGTGATCAATGCGATAATTGCGGCAAGGTCGTGGACAATGTGACATTGATTAACCCCAAATGCAAGCTCTGCGGCAGTGTACCTGTTGTGAGGGAAACAGAGCATTTCTATTTAAAGCTCAATGAATTCTCGGACAGATTAAAGGATTGGCTGAAGAGCAAGGACCACTGGAAATCCAATGTGCGTGAATTCGCACTGGGATGGGTCAAGGAAGGACTGCAGCCGCGCGCTATTACCAGAGACCTCAACTGGGGTGTGGAGATACCCCTGGAGGACTATGAGAACAAGGTCTTATATGTGTGGTTTGATGCCCCCATAGGATATATATCTTCAACAATGGAGTGGGCTGAGAAAACAGGAGATCCCGGCAAATGGAAGGATTACTGGAAGAATGATGACTGCAGGCTGATCCATTTCCTCGGGAAGGACAATATAGTGTTTCACTCTGTCATCTGGCCGTCAATGCTTATGGGTGTTGATGAGGGATATGTGCTGCCTGATAATATACCTGCCAATGAATACCTCAATATTGAGGGCAAGAAGCTCTCCACATCCAGGAATACGGCTGTCTGGCTGGATGACTATCTGGAAAACTATAATCCGGATATAATGAGATATGCACTATGCGTCAATTTCCCGGAGACAAAGGATGCTGATTTCTCATGGAAGGAACTGAGAACAAGGAACAATTCAGAACTGGCTGACATAATGGGGAATTTCATAAACAGGACAGTGGTGTTCATAAGAAAATACATGGACGGGGAACTGTCGGACAATATTGAGCTCAATGATACTGACAGGAATTTCATTGATATACTGAATAAGAAGATAGAGCATACAGGTGAATTGATAGAGAACTACAAACTGAGACAGGCAGGTAATTCCATGATGGATATTGCCAGGGAGGCTAATAAGTACTTCACTGTAACAGAACCGTGGGAAGTGAGGAAGACAGATAAGGAGCGCCTCAATACAATACTCTATGTATGCCTCAAGGCAGTAAGTGTCCTTGCAATTGCATCAGAGCCCTTCATGCCTTTTACAGCCGAGAAACTCCGCAATTATCTGGGCATAGAAAGACCTCTCTGGGGAGATATGAAGGATATAGAACCGCCCCTGAAATTAAGAGAAGAGATGCTTGAAATACTGTTTGAAAAAATTGAAGAAGAGGAGATGAAGATGCCTGAGAGCAAAGATGCTAAAGAGAATAGCGGCAGTGAGAATCTCGTCAATATAAAGGATTTCTTCAAATCTGAACTTGTCATAGCAAAGGTCCTCTCTGCTCAGAAGGTAGAGAAGGCGGACAGGCTGCTCAAACTCCGCATTGATGTGGGGGACGGCGAACGCACTATTGTTGCCGGAATTGCAGAGTATTATGACTTAGAGGACATAGAAGGCAGGAATATTGTTGTGGTGAAGAATCTTGAACCTGCCACTATAATGGGAGTCAAGTCCCAGGGCATGCTGCTGGCAGGTTCCAATAAGAAAGAGAAACGCCTCAAGGTGTTATTTGCCGACGATTCATTGGAACCGGG
>JAWOBN010000063.1:0-4987 GCA_046484245.1 bacterium
CAGTGCCTTCAGTACACCGATATGAGCAAGACCCCTTGCTGAACCCCCGCCGAGTGCAAGCCCGACCCTCTGCCGGGCAGAAATAAGTAAGCTTATACAAATAATAATAAAAACAATGTATCTTTTCATAATTTTACAATACCATAAAGTACATGAAATGCAAGATATTCACTGCGATTGTATTCACAGCCCTTTCCATTCTCATTATTGTCATAGTATGCCTTACACACATTTTAATCAGGGCAATGTCCATCCATTGTCATATGTTTCCGGAAACCGGATTCATGCCTCATTATCGGTGAACTTTTCGGCATACACTTACTGAAGGAATCTGTTGACTTTATATCCTCAATTACTATAATCTAATTTTACATATATTAATACAGTATAGGAAGGAGGTAAATAGTGACTATAAGACTGGGAATCAACGGATTTGGCAGGATAGGCCGTCTTGCTGCCAGGATAAGCAAGGACAGGGACATAGAGATAGCAGGTGTCAATGATCTCACTGATGCAAAGACACTGGCTCATCTCTTCAAATATGATTCAGTACACGGGAAATATGAGGGTGAAGTGAGTGCTGACGGTGATGCAATAATCATTGACGGCAAGAAAATAAAGGTCACTGCTGAGAAAGACCCCTCAAAACTCAATTGGGATAATCTTGATGTTGATGTTGTGCTGGAATCCACAGGTGTTTTCAGGACAAGGGAGCTGGCTCAGAAGCATATTGATTCAGGTGCAAAGAAGGTTGTACTCTCTGCTCCTGCAAAGGATGCCATTGATGCTACAATAGTGCTCGGAGTGAATGAGGATATATATGAAAAAGACAAGCATCATATTATTTCCAATGCCTCATGCACAACAAACTGCATTGCCCCTGTTGCCAAGGTTCTGCTTGATGAATTTGGCCTTGAGAGGGGAGTAATGACAACGATTCATGCATACACCAATGATCAGAAAATACTTGATCTGCCTCATAAGGATTTGAGAAGGGCCCGTGCTGCAGGATTGAGCATGATACCTACTACAACAGGTGCAGCCAAGGCAGTCGGTATTGTCATACCTGAGCTCAAGGGGAAACTGGACGGCATGGCAATCAGGGTGCCGACACCCGATGTGTCTGTAGTGGACTTTGCAGCTGTTCTGGGCAGAGAGGTATCTGTTGATGAACTGAACAGTGCATTCCAAAAAGCCTCCGAGACCGAGAGATTCAAGGGTATTCTGGGATATGCAGAGACCCCGCTGGTTTCAATAGATTATACAGGATGTTCTTATTCATCTGTCTATGAATCCAATTCTGTTTTTGTTCAGGGCAATCTTGTGAAGGTGCTCGCATGGTATGACAATGAATTCGGTTATTCGTCAAGGATTGTTGATCTGATTGAATATATCATGAAATAATGAGTATTGCGGAGTATATATGAATATAAGGTCACTAAAGGATGCCGCTGTTTCCGGCAAGACTGTTCTGTTGAGAACTGATTACAATGTGCCTGCTGATGAAAACGGCATAACCAATACATTCAGAATAGAGAAGTCACTGGAAACAATCAAATATCTTCTGGATAATAATGCAAGAATTGTCATACTCTCTCACCGCGGAAGACCCAAGGGTCAGTACAGTGAGGAATATTCACTGAAGATTGTCTCGGAATATCTTTCCGGAATTCTTGACAGGAAGATTGCATTCATAGAAAATCCCTTTGAACCCGAGAATCTGCAGGGGATTGAAGATGCGCCTCCGGGCTCTGTGTTCATGCTTGAAAATATGCGTTTCCATAAAGGCGAGAAGAACGGAGACAGGGATTTGGCGTCAATCTTTGCCGGTATAGGGGATGTTTATGTCAATGACGGTTTTGCTGTATCCCACAGGAAACATATGTCTGTATATACTTTACCCTCAATAATGAAGGAATGCTATGCAGGTTTCCTTCTGGAGGATGAGATAAAGAATCTCCGGCACCTGACAGTCAGTCCTGAAAAACCCTATGTGTTTATTATAGGCGGAGCGAAGATCTCTACTAAACTCAATGTGATCAGGCAGACAATGAATTATGCATCAACAGTACTTATCGGCGGTGCGCTTGCATTCACATTTCTCAAGGCATCGGGATTCAATGTCGGCAAATCACTGCTTGAGGAGGATATGATAGACAACTGCAGGGAAATATTCAAAGAGGCACGAGACAGGAATGTCAATATTATACTGCCTGTGGATATTGTTGCAGCATCATCGCCTGAAAGCGAAGATGTCAGAGTGCTGCAGAGGAGCGCATTGACAGATGATGATATGGGGCTGGACATAGGTCCTGTTACTGTAGAGATATTCAGGGGAGCTGTTGAGAGTGCAAGAACCATTGCATGGAATGGCCCCATGGGTTATTTTGAAAAGGAGCAGTTCTCTGAAGGCACTGTGAAAATAGCAGAAGCAGTGGGCCAGGCAACAGACAGAGGGGCATTCTCGGTTGCAGGCGGAGGAGACAGTGTGGCAGCCCTGAGCCGTTTGGATAAAATTGATTCAGTGAGTTTTTTGTCAACAGGCGGCGGTGCAATGCTTGAAATGCTGAGCGGTATAGAACTGCCGGGAATTAATGTATTAAAGGAGGAATAGGAATGAGACGCATAATGATAGCAGGTAACTGGAAAATGAATCTCATTGATGACATAGAGCCATTAACCGGGATTGAGCCCATAGACAATATGGATATACTGATATGCCCTCCATTCACACATATTGATAAATATTCAAAGAGTACTGAGGGAACTGCCGTAAAGGTGGGTGCCCAGAATGCATATTACGAAGACAGCGGAGCATACACCGGTGAAATTTCATACAAATTCCTCAGGGACTTCGGAGTTGAGTATGTAATCCTGGGGCATTCCGAAAGAAGACATGTTTTCGGGGAAACCGATGAAATGGTCAATATGAAGGTTAAAAAGGGACTCAGTGAAGGCTTCTCGCTTATAGTCTGCATTGGAGAAAAGGAATCAGACAGAGAAAACAACAAGCATAAAATGGTTGTTGAGAATCAATTAAAAACCGCTTTAATGGGTATTGAAAATAATTTTGAAAACATTATAATAGCTTACGAACCTGTATGGGCGATAGGTACGGGTAAGACTGCGACCCCTCTGGATGCCGAGGATATGCATAAGTTTATTCGTGAGAAAATTGCTGAAGTAGCAGGCCGTGAGATATCTGCAAATATGCAGATTCTCTATGGAGGCAGTGTCAAGAAGCATAATGTAAAGGACTTGCTCAGACAGGACAATATAGACGGAGCATTGATAGGCGGTGCTTCACTGAAATATGATCATTTCATAAGTATTATTAGGAATGCAGAGCAAATAAATATTTAGGAGGAAACTGTGTTTACATTCATACTGGTCATTCACATCATAGTATCAATACTGCTCATAGTAATTGTACTGATGCAGCAGTCAAGCGGCGGAATGGGAGCAATGTTCGGCGGCGGCGGACAGGATTCAATGTTTGGAGCTAGCGGAGCTGCCTCACTGCTTACAAAAATAACTACAGTTCTTGCAATAGTATTCATGATAACATCAATATCACTTGCACTGCTTTCCAAGGACAGTACCCAGAGCGAAATAAATATTCAGCCGACTGCTCCGGCTGTACCCCAGGACCCCACTGCTCCTCAATCACCTCAGGCACCGCCGGCAGGCGGCATGCCCCAGGAAGATGAGGGCTCGGGTCTGGATATACCGGCAATACCGGAAGGAAACAACACTGAAACAAACCAGTAGGAGGCAACATGTTTGCAGTAGTAGAAATTAGCGGATTTCAATATAAAGTAACAGAAAATGACATTATTGAGGTGTCCAAGCTTGATGCTGACAATGATGAGACAATGGAACTGGGTAATGTTATGTTTATCCAGGAAAATGATGATGTTATTGTAGGTAAACCTTATATTGAAGGAGCCAAGATTGTCTGCCGCAAGGTAAAAGACAAGAAAGGCAAGAAGATTGAAGTAATGAAATTCAAGAGAAGAAAGAATTACAAGAGAATAACAGGTCACAGACAGGACCACTCCGTAGTTCGTATTGAGAAGATAATAAGACCATAACAGGAGGCATATTAATGGCACATAAAAAGGGTGTAGGTTCAACAAGGAATGGCCGCGACAGTAATCCCAAGTATTTGGGAGTAAAGAGGCACGATGGTCAGCTTATAAAAGCAGGAACAATCATTGTCAAACAGCGCGGAACAAAATTCCATCCGGGCATGAATGTCGGAAGAGGCAAGGATGACACATTGTTCTCACTTGTTGACGGTTATGTTAAATTCCAGAGAATGGGTAAACATAAGAAAAAGGTTTCAGTAGAAAAAGAAGAGGAATAATGCGCATCAGGTGGTATGGCCATGCATGCTGGCGTATAGAGTTCCCGAACAATATCTCATTACTCACAGACCCCTTCAAGAAGGGGTCTTTTGACAATAAGCTGAGATATGATGATGATTTTGCCCGGAGTGATATTGTCACAATCTCCCATGAACACTATGATCACAACAACAGGGTCTTCAAAAATGCACAGTATATTGACAGACCCGGGCAGAGTGAGACAGAGGGCATCAGAATCACCGGTTACACAGTGTATCATGACAAGAGTGAAGGTGAAGAGAGGGGCAGTAATATTATATTCATTATTGAGCATAATAACAAGAAGATTGTTCATCTCGGCGATCTCGGTCATATACCTTCAGATGACATTATTGAGAATTTAAAAGCTGCCGACATACTCTTCATACCTGTTGGCGGATATTTTACAATTGAACCGGAAGAAGCAGTTCAATTGACTGAGATGCTCAATCCGGACACAGTATTTCCAATGCACTACAAGACAGAAAAGGTGGATTTCCCCATTAGACCTGTTGATGATTTCCTTGAGCTTGCCAAATCCCGAAAAATACTGAGGATTGATAAACCGTATGTTGATTATGACGGATTTCAGAGCGGCA
>JAWOBN010000085.1:0-3406 GCA_046484245.1 bacterium
GAATTCCAGTTTATTGTAGAGATACCATATGGGCATCCAGTCCAGTGTTCCGAATTCCCCCTCTATCTTGCCGACTATTTCGTCAATGTGCCTCTTCATCTCAGCATAGCTCTCCACATTGGTCCTTGAAGGCACAACAACAAGAACAAGGGTCAGCTTCCCGTGCAGATGCCTGTTGTGCTTGAGGAAATTATGGAATGCGAGCAACCTGTTGTATATGCCTTTTGTATAATCCAGTCTGTCCACAGAGAGTATGATTCTCTTCCTCCCTATCCTCTTTATTATCTTGTCCATTTCATTGCGGACCTCAGGCAATTGATGAGAGGAAGCGTATTTATCATAATCAATGCCTATAGGGAACATATCAACCTTGACAAGCCTGTTGTCCAGATTGATGATACCCATCTCACTGTCAACACCCTTGAGGCGGGCTGCTGAATTGAGGAAATCCAGCACATAATCATATGTATGAAAACCTATCAGATCCGACCCGAGCAGGCCATCAATGATCTCGTCAGCAGAGGGCAGTACGGAGAACATCTCATAAGCGGGAAATGGTATATGGAGAAAGAATCCTATCTTGACATTATGGATCCTCTGCCTGAGCATTTCGGGAAGCAGCATCAGATGGTAATCGTGTATCCATATGGTGTCACCCTCGCGGGCTATTTCAGCTATCTTATCAGCAAATTTTTCATTGACCTTTATATATGCATTCCTGTATTTCTTGTTGAATATAGTGTACTGCGGGAAATAGTGGAATGCAGGCCAGACCGTCTTATTGGAAAAACCCAGATAGTAATTCTCTATCTCCCTTGAAGTGAGGAATATAGGATAGCATTTCTTCCTGCTGAGTTTTTTTAATACCTGTGTCTTCATTCCGTCACTGAATCTCTCTGCTTCTATTCCGGGCCAGCCGATCCACATACTGTCATACTGTCTGTAGAATGATGACAGTCCTGTTGCAAGGCCGCCCACACTCTTCTCCAGATGCATATCATCCCCTGACAATTCAATATTGTAAGGCAGTCTGTTTGAAATAATCAGCAGTCTGCTTGAGTCATTCTTCATAATCATTTTCCTCTTTTATTGTTTCAATTAATCTGTAGGGATCTGTACCTATAACCGGTTCTGCCCACAGTTCCATGCCGCCGATATCACTCCTTCTGTCCAGGGGATTGCCCCTGTCCACTATTCTGGCAATATAGGGCAGCCGGGGATTGGTATAATCATCCCTGAACAACGCCATATTGAAACTGTAAACATTCATTCTGTCTATGTATATTCTCAGTAATCTGTGGAGTACTCCGGCAAAATCACCCGGTTCTGCTTTAAGACCGGGCTTCGGGAATATGATTATCTCCTTCTCTTTCACAGGTGTAAGCAGTGTTATCACATTGAAACCATCTATTAATGTGCTCAGGCCTAATGTTTCATATATACTGCTTAAATCCTCCAGGTAATTTCTTCCTTCATTATAATTTTCTGCATTATTGATAAAATTCAGAAGCCTGCTGTAGGGTCTTTCATTTGCCATCAGAATCTGCATATGACCGTGACTTTTTGAAGCAGCAGCTTTGCTCAGGCAATTCCAGAAGAGAAAGGGGTATTGATAGTCACTGTCGTATTCATAGACCTTCTTGAACCAATTATCAGCTGTATCAAGATAATCGGTCATTTCACTTTCTGTAAACTCAAGGGGATTATGCCTGTTGAATATTATCAGTGAACTGAATCTGTCATACCTTGCAATATTGGCTGACGTCATGCAGTGTTTCCCGGCTATACGGCCAAAGGGGTCTGCAGGTGTTCGCGAAAGCGGATTGCAGAAATCACAATTCTGCTTTGACCTGTTGATTTCATCCATTATCTCCCTCTTGGCTGACTCGGTCTCTTTGACACCGGGCCTTGCTGTCCTGATTGAATTGAACAGGGCGCCCGTCTTCTCTACATCATTAAAAACCCTCGTTATCTTCTGCCTGCCCATTAGAGCAATTGTCTCACTCTCACCGGTTCCCAGTCCCTCTGCAATATGCTTCACTATATCTCTGGGGAAATCAGCACTGATGCCAGTTCTTGCATTATACTGCCTGACAGTATATATGCTCTCTATAAGGTCTCTTTGGTCTGGACTTAGCTCTGAAATGATCCGGCACAGATTATTTATAGATTTTCCCATATATCTATTATAGGATGTATCAGAATAATTTCAAGCTGAAGGTAACAGGCACTTGACTTATCAGAATGAAATTATAGAATATAATTATGGCTAGGAGAGGTCGGTTACAATTAGAGGGATACTTTTACCATATCATTGCAAGGGGGCAGAGGAAGAATCCGCTGTTCTTTTCACCTGATGATATGCGCATATTCATCAGTTATCTCAAGAAACAGCTGGAGGATACTGATCTGGAGATATTTGCATACTGCATTATGCGCAATCACTATCATATACTCCTGCGTCTCAAATCAGACCCCATTTACAATCTCATCCATCCCCTTCACACCCGTTATGCAATACTGTTCAACAGCAAGAATAATACAACAGGGCATGTGTTTCAGGACAGGCCGTTGTCCCTTATTGTACTCAGCCGGGATTATCTGTACACAATACTCTACTATATCCACAATAATCCGGTCAAAGCCCGTATTGTAATAAGGCCCGAGGACTATGAGTTCTCAAGTGCCTCTGTGTATAAAGGCAAAAGACCTCCCAAATGGCTCACCGTACTGACAGATTATGAGGAAAAATTATTTGATGCCGGGAAACTCTATAATTTCACTCATGAGTACATCGGTACAGCCCAGGAATACAAGACAATATCCAAGAGAGCTGACAGGATAAACCGTCTCTCCGGAAACAGGCGCAATATAAAAAAGCAGATCAACAAGGCAATAGAAAATGTCCTGAATAAACACAATATTACACTGCATCAATTCAAAACCCTTAAATACAGAAAGAACAGTAAATTAAAGGTATCAATAATCAGTGAATTATATTCCAAAGGCCTGACACAAGCCGAAATAGCCCGAAATTTGAACTATACAAAACCTGCTATTCATTATATTCTCTCAAAAAGGGACGGTGGTTAAATCAGTTAAATCTTCTCTTAAGTTATATTTTCGCTAGACTTAGTGATAATTTGCACGAATTTCCTTATTTTATTGTAAGTTCAATTTTAACATGAGTTAACCAGCTTTTAGCCAATGTTTTAACTGATTTAACCACCGTCCCTTTATTTAATTTAAGGAATAACGATGGGGTTGAATAATGGGCGGGTTTGTGTAAAATAAATTAATATGAGTATTATACTGTTAATTCTATTGCTGCTGCTTATTGTATTTGTCGGGATTATAATGTATCTCCTTATTCAGCAGAGGAAGGAGAGCAGTATTTCTGTTGAGA
>JAWOBN010000111.1:0-41465 GCA_046484245.1 bacterium
TAGGAGGGATTTTGACAAAGAGAACAATGAAAGCAGAGGATCTTTATAAAGCCAAAGTTATATCATTCAACAGATTATCCCCAGATGGTAAGCACATTGCATTTACTGTAACTGAATTGGTAAGAGAGGATAATAATGGCAAGAAGGAAGAGAAGAAATACACGAACCTATATCTGTTGAATACTGAGACATCAAAGACATCCAGACTGACAAGGGGTAAACATCATGACTATAGACCTATCTGGCATCCCAATAATGAGGATATCTACTTTGCCTCCACCAGAGGACAGAATGGCATGCAGATATATAAGATCAATATACACGGCGGAGAGGCAGAGCAGATTACAGATATTGAAGACAATGTAATGATATACAATATATCCCCTGACGGAAAACGTATGGTGATAAATACACATGAAAAAAGGGACAAGGATGACACATATTTACGCATTACAAAGTCATATTATAAAGTTAATGGCTTAGGCTATTTTAATTACAGTAATTGCAATATACTGACACTGAATCTATCAAATGGCAGGATAAGGCGTATTGCAGGGCCGGAAACATTGTTATTATTTCCTATCTGGATGCCGGACTCCAAGCATATTGTTTTTACTGCAAACCGCACAGATGACTGGTTTAAAGAACCATGGGAGGGGCATTTCTACAAAATGAAAGCAGTAGGGGGCAGTGATCAACAAATAGATACATTCACCGGATATCAAGCACATTACTATATTTGTATATCCCCTGACGGCAGGTATATGGCATTCACGGGTATGAAGTCAAAATACAATGTCAAGAAGTATACCCGGATATATATACAAGATCTAACCTGTAAGAAACCTCCTGTGTGTATCAATCCAGACAGTGATTATGAGATTAGAGGCAATGTGATAGTTGGGGATACGGAGGGCAGTCATATGGAATTCTTGAAATGGGGTGATGACAGTAGATCACTTTATTTCAGGGTAAATCAAAGAGGCAGTGTCAATCTGAAAAGAATTGATATTGAAACATTGGAAGAACAATCTGTTATAGAACACAAGGGTAATATCGGCAATTTTGACATAAAGGGCAATATGATTTATTTCTTCCATAATAATATGACAAATCCCGGTGAGATATGCTCATATAATATGGAAACAGAAAAGAAGAGAGCAATGACCAGCATAAACTCATGGACACAAAATATAAAATTTGGTGAAATAGAAGAGATTGAACTAAAGAAAGGTGAGAGTGATATCCATGGATGGATTATGAAACCGCCTAAATTTGACAAAACAAAGAAATATCCTTCCATTCTTGAGATTCACGGAGGTCCGCACTGTATGTACGGTTATTCCTTTATGCATGAATTCCATTTCCTCACTGCTCAGGGCTATATTGTGCATTTCTGTAATCCCAGGGGTTCTTCCGGATATGGAGAAGAATCCAAAATGGCTACATCAAATAGCTGGAATGAGCCTGCATACAGTGATTTAATGAAATGGACTGATTATATACAGAGGAAAAAATACATGGACGGCAGGAGAATGGGAGTTACAGGCGGCAGTTACGGCGGATATATGACAAGCTGGATTATCACCCAGACAAAGAGATTCAAGGCAGCAGTTGTGCAGCGTTCAGTTACCAATCTGTATGACTATAATATGTCCAGTTCATGGAACATACGCCACAGATTTGCATTCAATAACATAATACCCTTTGAGAATCCCATGAACTACTTCAAACAGTCGCCTGTTTTCTATGCAGGCAATATTAAAACCCCGACAATGATAATTCATTCAATGAGGGACTATGGAGCAACTCTTTCTCAGGCAGAGCAATTATATACAGCACTCAAATACCGCGGTATTGACAGTGAACTGATACTATTCCCCGATGAATCGCACGGTCTCTCCAGGGGAGGCAGGACAGACAGGAGAATATGCAGATTGAATCACATACTGAGATGGTTTGATAAATACCTCAAGGATTGATTTTCCTGTAGATTGTATTCCTATTCCTTCTCATAGAGACCTATAAGTTCACCATAACCCAATATGTGTTCTTCCATTGCATTGAGCAGTTCCTGTTTGCTGATACCTGAATCAATGTCTAGCATATTGTCCAGTGCATAGACCTTGAAGAAATATCTGTGTTTGCCTGATGGCGGGCAGGGTCCCTGATAACCTGTTTCTTTACCGGAATTCTTGCCCTGTTTAATGCCGCCATTTATAATGTCATTCTTGGGAATATTCTCTTCAAGACCACCCTTTTCAGGCGGGATATTGAATATTACCCAGTGAACCCATGTGCCCATCGGTGCATCGGGGTCATCAGAAATCAGCGCAATGCTCTTGGTGCCTTCCGGTATTCCCGACCATTTGACTGGCGGTGAAATTTCCTCACCCTGGCATGTGTATTTCTTTGGAATATCACCATTATGCTCAAATGCAGTGCTTGTAACTGTTATATCCTTCACATTCTCCTCCTTGTCAATATTAATCTCTTCATTATTGCATGAAATTGCCATAAAACAAATCAAAACTACAATAGAAAATATTCTTTTCATTGCTTCCCCCTTTATTATATTATAAAAAGATGAAACAACAATGTCAAGGGAGGAAGCAGCGAGAGCGGGTGTATTGGACGGGAGATCACTTGACACCTCCAGCTACTGTTTTTGTCAAATAATTATTCAAAATATTCGCTAAATTCAAGTAAATAGGAGCTATTTATAAGCCCCCTAATTCAATACACTTACAAAGACCGGGTGTTGCTTTTGTTGCTTAAAGTAATAGAATTATATTAAGTATCATTATTTGATAACTTACAATATCTCGCATATGAATGCAAACAATACTTTAAAATAAGGGTATTATGATGGATTCAGGAGAAGAAACAACAAAAGCAACACCCGGTCTTTGTAATTAGAGGATGCGGTTTTGTCAAATAATCAGGTTATTGGGAGGCGTCTGTGTGGACTTTGCCGTCGCGGATATGGACAATACGCTGGGTTTTACTTGCCACTTCGTGTTCATGTGTCACAATGACAATGGTTTTGCCCTGTTCATTGAGATTCGCCAGTATATCCATGATCTCGTCAGACATATGTGAATCCAGATTGCCTGTCGGTTCATCTGCAAGAATGAAGTCAGGGTCATTTGCCAGTGAACGGGCAATGGATACGCGCTGGCGTTCCCCACCTGACATCTCAGAGGGCAGATGATGAATCCTGTGAGAGAGCCCCACCATATCCAGGAGTTTCTCTGCTCTTCTATGGCGCTCCCTCCTGCTTACCCTGGCATATATCATGGGCATTGCCACATTTTTCAGTGCACTTGTCTTGGGCAGCAGATTGTAGCTCTGGAATACAAAGCCTATGGTTTCTTTTCTTATCTCAGCCCTTTCATCATCAGTGAGAGTATTGACATCTTCACCTTCAAGTATGTAACTGCCGGCTGTCTGTCTGTCAAGGCATCCCAGAATATTCATCAGGGTGCTCTTGCCTGAACCACTGGGCCCCATAATACTGAGAAGTTCACCCCTCCTTATTTCAATGTCAATGCCTCTGAGTGCTTTTACCACTCCTCCCTTGAAGGGGAATTCCTTTGTCAGGTCATTTGCTTTTATAATAATATCATTCATATCTCAAACACTCCACCGGATCCATTTTTGCTGCTTTACGGGCAGGGAATATGCCGAAGAACAGTCCCACGCCAAGTGAAAACAGGAATCCTGTCAGAATTGACCAGATCTGAATACCGAAAGGCAGATTGGATATATTGGAGGCGAGGTATGCTATGGATAGACCCGCTATTATGCCGAGCATGCCGCCTACAACTGACACTGTGATTGATTCAAGAAGAAACTGCAGCAGTATCTCCCTGTTCTTTGCACCAATGGATTTCCTGATGCCTATCTCCCTTGTCCTCTCGGATACTGATACAAGCATGATATTCATTATACCTATGCCCCCGACCATAAGGGAAAGTGAACCGATTGCAATCATTGCCATGAAAATGGAAGTTGTCAGTGACTGCCACTGTTTCATAAGGGCATCCTGTGTATTGATGGCAAAATCATCCTCCTCATCAGGCCGGAGTGAGTGGCTTATTCTCATCACCCAGCGGGCTTCCTCTATTGTCTCCTTGGGATTTTGACTCGTTAATTGAACGGAAATTTGCTTTCTCTCACCTGAATAGTATTTCAGCATTACACTGTAGGGGATAATCACAATCTCATCCTGGGATTGGCCGAATATTGCACCTTTCTCCTTTAAGACGCCTTTAATGAGATACTTCTTTCCGTCCACAGTAAGCCATTCCCCAATAGGATTCATACTGCCGTAGAGATTCTCAGCTATGTCTTTTCCAATAACACACACATTACGCCTGTATTTAATGTCATCAGCAGAAAAACGCACACCTACATCCATTTCATAATTACCGATATCAAATCCATTGGCTGATATACCATCTACATTGATCAGTTCCAGCTGTTCATTCTTGTATTTGACATTAAGCATTCTGCCCACTGAAACCCCGACCTCATCTGCTGTTGTCATCATTGATTTGAGTTTTTCATAATCATCCATATCAACATAATTATCCCGTGTCTTCCGCCAGTCCGATCTGCCTCTCATCACCCAGCCCCTGCGCTGTACATAGATAACATTGGAGCCAATTGAGGAGAATGTCTCCTGAACCTTTGCCTCAAGGCCGTCAATAATGGACACAACAATAATAATTGTCATAACACCGATTATAATGCCGAGGGTTGTCAGGAAACTCCTCAGTTTATTGCTTTTGATTGAGTCCAGGCTTACCCGTAAACTCTCTATCAATAACTCTATCATTATCATTCAACCTTTTAATTGATGAGAAAGGACCTGAAACAACCTTCATGCCTTCCTCCAATGAATCACTCTTTACCTCTATATAATCCTTGCCTATGATACCGGGCTTTGCAGGAATGAAGCGGACAGTTGAATTCTCAACAGTAAGCACACCCTCTCTGCCCATTCTATTGACAATTGACTGAATCGGTGCCTGCAGTATGTTTTGCTTGGATGCTGTAATAATTGAAACCTCACAGTTGAATCCTGCAAGCAGTTCATATTTGCCGTCAAGCAGAATTTCCACCTCATACACTGTCCCCTCATCAGACATCTGATTTAATTTACCGGGTCTCTTTGCTATCTGGATAACCTTGCCGGTGAAGGCAGTATCAGGATATGCATCAAATACAATTTCAACATCATTATCCCTCTTAATCTTGACGACGGAGGTTTCATCAACTTCTGATTTGACAATCATCCTTCCGTAATCAGATACTGTCATAAGAACAGTGCCTGCATTATTCATCGTACCTGTGATAATATTCTCTCCCTCTTCAACATAGAGCCCTGACACAATGCCGTCAATGGGTGATGTGATGACTGTCTTTTCCAGTTTGTCCCTTGCGATTTCATATGATGCCTTGGCTGATTCCAGTGAAGACAGTGCATTCTCATATTCCAGTTTTGCTATATTGTATTCCGAGTATGATATGAGTGAATCGGCGAAGAGCTCTTTTTGATTTTCATAGAGGAATTTTTTGTAATTATAATTTGACTGAGCAACTGCAAGTGCGGACTCTCTCTGTTTCAGTGTTGCTTTTTCACTCGTATTGTCTATCTCAATGAGCTTTTGCCCCTTCTTTACAGCAGCTCCCTCCTCAACCAGAATACGTTCGCATTTACCCATGATATCAGAAGATATCTCCACATCAATGAATGGTTCAAGCTGACCGTCAGTTCTCACATATTCATTGAGCACACCCCGTTTCAGCTCTTTTGTCTGTACAGGCAGCACAGGTGCTTTTTGAGAACATCTGAAGATTGCTATTACTATAATTATTACAATGATCAGTATAATAATATTCCGTTTCCTTCTTAAAAAATTCACTTTATCCTCCTTAGATAGTAGAGATATCGGTGATAGGTCTGATAATAGGTGTTCTTTATCTGTATAAGGTTAATCCTTGAATTGATGTATTCTCTCTGTGCATCAATATAGTCAATAGATGAAAGCTCATTATTCTCAAAGAGTTGTGATGCAATCTCAAATGAGATCTTCTGTGAATTATATGCATTTTCTGCAGATAGATACATTGCCTCTATCTGTTTTATCATTGACGGGAAGTTCTCCAGCATTGCCCTGTATGTGAGTTCTGCTTTTTTATATTCCAGTCCCGCCTTTTTCTTCTCCCCGGATTTCTGAATGACATTGAGTGTTCTTGAAAATCCTGTAAAGAGGGGGAAGTTTATGTTGACTGATGCGGAGAGCGAATAATTATCCCTGAAATCCGTCATATTGAAACTGTAAACCGAATCACTGATACCTGCTCTGAGTGACAGATTGGCAGTAGGGAAGAATTCAGTGAGGGCATTGGCTTGAGAAACGCTCTTGACTGCATAATTCTTCTGATGGAGTATGTATTCCGGCAGTACAGGCAGAATTTCATCCGGTTTAATGCGTGATGATTCCATATAAGGCACACTGTCAGGTTCCATTAAATCCTCTTTCACTTCAATGCCTGTGAGTACCTCAAATTCGGAAACAAGATTATTGTACTTCATCTGATTTGAGTAGAGTCTTGAACGAATATTGTAATAATTCGCTTCCAGATTCCTGAAATCCTTACCGGACAAAATCCCTTTCTTAAATCTGCTCTTTGCCTTTAAAATATTCTTTTCTTCTTTTTCCACAAGCATTGAATCCAGTTCAAGTCTGATCTGATATTCAAGCAGAGAGAAGAATTTATCAATCGCGTCATATATCAAATTCTGGCTGTTTACAGTGTATGAAAGATTTGCAATATCTGTTGTGTATTTTCCTGATACAATATTCATCAGATAGGGTATATTGACAAGAGTCTGATTTAGTGAGAATCCCTGTGAGTATGAGTAATCAGTATTTGTTGTTGAATCAATGGATACATAATAGCTCAGACGCGGCATATATCCTACAAGTGAAGACAGAAGCGCCTTGTTATTGACTGACCTGTCTATAGCCTCCTGCTGGCGCGGAATAGATGAAGCTGTATTATCCAGAACATCCTGCAGTGTAATGCTTCCGGATATTATCAAGGAGAACAATCCTGCAAAGAGTATCAGTGTTAATCTTTTCATATAAGCACCCCATTTAATTTATCTTAATTGCATAGTGATTATTTTAATAGAAATAAATTTTATTTCAATACTAACGTTTAGACAGTAGTAATTGCTAAATCACTCGTATTATCCTGCTCATTGTGATGCACTGCAGGTGATTGCAGGGGAAATCAGGGCAATTTAAATATCTTAATGAACAGGAAATAATGCGTTTTACTTGATTTATTTGTTTATTATGGTAATATTCATCTTAAAAAGCGGGGAGAAATGTTCTGAACCCTGTCAGGACCGAGAGGTAGCAGCAGTAAGGGACCTCTTTCTCCGCCGCCATAATCAAAGAAGGATCAATGGGTTACATAGTTTTTGCAAGAAAATACAGACCCCAGAAATTTGACGAAATAAAGGGTCAGGACCATATAGTCGGTATTTTGAAGAGCGGTGTGCGCAATAACAGAATACCCCATGCAATGCTGTTCAGCGGACCCCGCGGTGTGGGTAAAACAACAACTGCAAGGATACTTGCAAAAGCATTGAACTGTGAGGACCTCAGAGACGGTGAACCGTGCAGCCAGTGCCCGACATGCACGGGCATAATGGAAGGCAGGGACATGGATGTCATTGAAATAGACGGTGCATCAAACAGGGGTATTGATGAAATAAGGGATTTAAGGGAGAAGGCAAAGTATTCAACAGTGAAGAGCAAGTACAAGATATTCATTATTGATGAGATACACATGCTCACAAAAGAGGCGTTCAATGCTCTGCTGAAGATACTTGAAGAGCCCCCCAAACATGTAATATTTATTTTTGCCACTACAGAGCCGTTCAATGTAATCCCCACAATACTCTCCAGATGCCAGAGATTTGATTTCAGGCGCATACCTGTTCTTGAGATATCCGGTCAGCTGGAATATATCAGCAGGGAAGAAAATATTGATTATGAAATTGAGGGCTTGAAACTCATATCAAGGCTTGCAGACGGCAGTATGAGGGATGCCACATCAATACTTGACCAGCTCGCATCAACAGACAAGAAAATAACCTATGATAATGTCAATATGATGTTCGGACGGCTTGATGATGAATTCTTTGTAGGGTTCACATCAACAATACTGGACAAGAAGCCCGATAAGATGATTGAATCCCTCAATGATATACTTCAGAGAGGATATGATCTTGAGACCTTTGTCTCGGAACTGGCTTTCTACACGCATAAACTGTATCTTATCAAGCACAGTATAAAGACAGAAGAGATAAGGATAATGCCTGAAAGCATATTGGATAAAGCAACAGTTCAGGCAAATGGGTTTTCATCAGAGGCATTGAAGCAGATCACCAAGGAATTGATTGAAACAGCACGCGAACTCAAATTCACATCAAACAAGAAGATGATGGTTGAGAATGAGCTTGCCCGTATATCTGATCTGACTGAATCAGCTGACATTGATTCTATTATTGCAATGCTCAAGCATGCCAAACCCTCAGAAGTCAAAGAGGGCAAAAAAAAAACAGAAAAACAGCTGAAGAATAAGATTGTCAATAAGCATTCACTGGATTATTTCATTGACAGGGTATCTGAAGATGATTTCTTTCTCTCAGAGGCATTAAAGAAATCAACTGTTGTATTTGCCGAAGACCGGTATTATGAGATAAAAGTGCCTGACACATATATCAATGATGTCAATCAGAGGAGAATCAATGATAAGCTCAGGGACATGGGTGTTGATCTGGAGATAAAGGTCACATATTCCTCAGATGCAAAAAACAATAAGATAATTGCAAATCCCCTTGAGGAAGACCCGAAAGTAATTAAATTGATAGAAGAGATAGACGGTGAGATAATACAGTAGTTTAAGGAGGCATAAAGATGAACATGAATAAATTGATGAAACAGGCACAGCAGATGCAGAAGAAAATGGCTGAAGCACAGGAGAAACTCAAAGAAGTTGAAATTGAAGTGTCGGTAGGCGGCGGCATGGTGACAGCAAAGATGAATGGCGCCAATGAATTACTCTCCATAACAATAGAGGATGAATTGATAAATAAGGAAGAGAAAGATATGCTGCGTGATCTTATTGTTTCTGCAGTCAATCAGGCAAATGAGAAGATTGAGGAGAAAAAAAAGGAAGAGCTGGGCAAGGTTACCGGGGGCATGAATATACCTGGTATGTAAAATGGATGAACTGAAGAAATTCAAGGAGAATCTGAAAAAACTTCCCGGTATTGGCGAGAAATCAGCTGAACGGATAGCATTTTTCCTCATTACAGAGGGGAAGAGTATCGGACATGAGCTTTCCATGCATATGCTCAGTGCTATTGAGAATATCGGTGTCTGCTCAATATGCGGTTCATTGACACAGAAAGATCCCTGCGAGATATGCACATCATCAAGAAGAGATGGCGGTAAGATAATGCTTGTGGAGAATGCCCGCGATGTATTCCTCTTTGAAAAAACAGGGCAGTTCAATGGCAAGTATCATGTGCTCGGCGGACTAATCTCCCCGCTTGACGGTATTGAACCGGAAAATTTGACAATTGACAGATTGCTGGACAGAATAGAAAGTGATGATGTCAATGAGATTATAATTGCTCTTTCCCCGTCAACAGAGGGGGAAAGCACTGCGATGTATATACAGGACATACTCAATGCCACTGAAGTCACTGTAAGCAGGATAGCATTCGGCATTCCGTTCGGGAGTGATTTTGAATATATTGATAATTTCACGCTCGGAAGATCACTGGATACGAGAAGGATTGTCAAAAAAGGTCAGAATATTATTGACGATGATAAATAATTTGATATAATAAATACTTATAAATAATAATGGAGGCACAATGAAAGACTTTTTTGAGATAAGATGGCATGGCCGGGGCGGTCAGGGTGCAAAAACAGTAGCACTCCTGTTTGCTGATGCTGCTCTGGCAACAGGCAAGTACATTCAGGCATTCCCCGAATACGGTCCTGAGAGAATGGGTGCACCGGTGCAGTCATTCAACAGACTGGCGGATAAACCTATTACCATTCACAGTGGTGTGGAAAACCCCGATGTTGTTATTGTCCTTGACCCGACACTTATGGACTCTGTTGATACAGAACAGGGTATTGTCAAGAACGGCAAGATGCTTGTGAATACTGTCAAGAAACCGGCAGAACTGAGGAAAGAATACTCAATCAGGGATGATGTCAGCATACACACTGTCAATGCATCCAAGATAGCCATGGATGAGATCAAGGTCAATAAACCCAATACACCAATGCTCGGGGCATTGATAAAGGT
Organism: bacterium; assembly: GCA_046484245.1. Classification (GTDB taxonomy): domain Bacteria; phylum Hydrothermota; class 32-111; order 32-111; family 32-111; genus JAXHVG01. The sequence goes on from JAWOBN010000111.1 coordinate 10,420, forward strand.
AACTGAGATTCTGGACTTTGAGAAGATGCTTGAAGATACAAAGAAGAAACTTGAGAAGAAATTTAAGAATAAGCCAGAAGTTATCCCCGGTAATATGAAGTCCATCAAGAGAGCTTATGAGGAGGTAGTTTCAGAATGAGTAAGAATAAAAACTGGAAAGAAATAGATATGGCTTCACTGATTACAAAAAGCGGTTCAGCAAAGGAATTCAAAACAGGTGACTGGCGGTCAGACAGGCCTGTCTGGCTTGAAGACAAATGCAAGCAGTGTCTTTTCTGCTGGGTATTTTGTCCTGATTCATCAATCATTGTCAAAGACGGTGAGATGACGGGCATTGATTATGATCACTGCAAGGGATGCGGCATTTGTGTCAATGAATGCCCCTTTGGAGCACTTGAAATGGAAGAGGAAAAGAAATAATTCGGAGGTTAAGATATGTCAAATATAGTTGCAAAAACAGGAAATGAAGCAATGGCTGAAGCCATGAGGCAGATAAATCCTGATGTTGTTGCAGCATACCCGATAACTCCAGCAACAGAGATTGTTCAGCTGTTCTCTACTTTTGTTCATGACGGCAGAGTTGATACAGAATTTGTTGCAGTTGAGAGTGAGCATTCAGCATTGTCTGCATGTGTAGGGGCTTCAACAGCCGGTGCCAGAGTAATGACAGGCACATCATCACAGGGCCTTGCCCTGATGCATGAAATACTTTACATTGCATCAGGTCTCAGATTGCCTATAGTTATATGTGAGGTTAACAGAGCACTATCATCACCCATCAACATACATTGTGATCATTCCGATACAATGGGTGCCAGAGACAGCGGGTGGATGCAGATCTATGCTGAGGATTCTCAGGAAGCCTATGACATGACAATATTCATGATGAAAGCTGCAGAGGATATTATGCTTCCGGGAATGGTGTCAACAGACGGATTCATTATATCGCATGCAATGCAGAGACTGGATATGTATGAGGATGAAGCAGTACTCAATTATCTCGGTGAGAGAGAACCCGCATACACCTGTCTTGACACAGAAAATCCCATAACTGTAGGTCCGCTTGTACTGCAGGATTACTTTATGGAAGTCAAGAGAGCTCAGGAGGAGGCTGTTCTGAGCGGTAAGGTCAGGATAAAGGAATTGCTCAAGGAATATAATAAGAACTTTGAGAAGGATTATGATGTCATTGACACCCATAATATTGATGATGCTGAGTATGTTATTGTAGCATTGGGATCATCTGCAGGAACAGCAAAATATGTTTCGGACAAAATGAGAGAAGAAGGCAAGAAGGTCGGAGTATTGAAACCTCTTTATTTCAGACCATTCTACGGCGAGGATATTGTTGATTATCTCAAGGATAAGAAAGGTGTTGCAGTGCTTGACAGAAGCAGCGGACAGTCCTCAATGGGCGGACCTCTCTTTACGGAGATATCATCGGCTTTCTACAGAAATGAGAAGCAGCCTGTGATGAAGAATTATCTTTACGGACTGGGCGGCAGGGATCTCAAAGCGGACAATGTCAGAGAGATCTATGAAGATATTGAAGCATTTACGAAGAAGAATGGAGAAGGCGAAATTATTGAATATATCACATTAAGAGAATAATTGGAGGAATATATGGCCAGTTTAAAAGAACTGTCTAAACAGGGTAATCTCTTTACACCGGGGCACAGGGCATGTGCAGGATGCGGTGCTACTGTAATACTGCGCAATCTTATGGCCACAGCAGGCAAGGAAGTGGTTATTGGCGGTGCAACAGGATGTATGGAGGTTGTTTCAACAATATATCCCTACACATCCTGGGATGTAAATTTTGTACATAATGCATTTGAGAATTCCGCGGCAACAGTAAGCGGTATTGAGACAGCTTACAGAGCATTGAAGAAAAAGGGCAAAATAGATAAGAACATCAAGTTCATTGCATTCGGCGGTGACGGGGGTACATACGATATAGGACTGCAGTCACTTTCAGGTGCAGTTGAGAGGGGCCATGATATGCTCTATCTCTGTTATAATAATGGTGCTTATATGAATACAGGTATTCAGAGAAGCTCAGCAACACCGTATGGTGCTCATACAACAACATCACCTGCAGGCAATGTGGTCAAGGGCAAGATGCAGCCTGTAAAGGATCTGACAGAGATAATGATTGCCAATGGGGCTCATTATGTGGCTCAGTCAGACCCGTATCACTGGAATGACCTGTCAAAGAAGATTGACAAGGCACTCAAAACAGAAGGGCCTACATTCATAAATGTGTTTTCACCATGTCCTCTGGGATGGGGCAGTGATCCATCCAAATCAATTGAAATAGCAAAACTCAGTGTAGAGACACTATTCTGGCCTGTCTATGAATTTGAAAACGGCAAATACACAATCAACATAAAACCTAAAAAGGTAAAGGATGTTGAGGAATTTCTTTTTACACAGGCAAGATTCAGGCATCTCAAGGATGAACCGGAGATTATTGAAGAGATCAAGAAACAGATCAATGAGAAATGGGAAGATCTGCTGAAAAAAGAAAAGTGTACAAATTCTGAAGGCTGACCGGAGGATATTTGAGTTACGAAAACCTCAGTATTTTTGAACAGGATTTCTGGGAGATCAACAATTCTCTCAATAAACTGCTCACTGCAACAAATGCAAGTGCATTGATGCTTATTGATAAGGCCGGCCAGATGATAACATCAGTGGGCAATACAGACTCTATTGATCTGCTTTCCTTTTCATCCCTTTCAGCAGCTGATTATGCGGCAACCAGCCAATTAGCCTCATTGCTTGGAGAGGAAGAATTCAAGGAAATATTTCATCAGGGTAAAAAAGAGAATATCTATATAACAGTGATATTGTCCCGGATAATACTGGTCGTAATATTCAGCAGGAAGACGAATCTCGGTCTGATGAGGGTTAAACTCAAATCAACGGTTAAAGAACTGGAAGATATCTTTGACCAGATTTTCAAGAAGCTGAGCAGTGGACAGAAACAGCAGAAAGAGAGTTTCAATGATGATTTCAAGAAAGCTGCAGAAAGTGAATTGGATGACCTATTTGATTAAAGAAGCATTGGAGGCTTAATTGTCAGTAATAAATTATTCATCAAGGGAAATCACATTCAAGATTGTTTATTACGGAACAGGATTGGGTGGAAAGACAACGAATCTTAAACAGATCTATAATAAAGTAAAACCGGAGCAGAAGGGCAAGATGATATCACTGGCAACAGAAATGGACAGGACATTGTTCTTTGATTTCCTTCCAATGGATATAGGTTCAGTCAAGGGATTCAAGACAAAATTCCAGCTCTATACTGTCCCCGGTCAGATATACTACAATGCGTCAAGAAAACTGATTCTCAAGGGTGTTGACGGTATTGTATTTGTTGCTGATTCGCAGATAGAGAGATTTGAAGACAATATTGAGAGTGTGGAGAATCTGATAGAGAATCTTGAGGAACATAATCTTGATATCAATGAAATACCTCTTGTACTGCAGTACAATAAAAGGGATTTGCCGAATATATCATCAGTCAGTGAGATGGATGAAGCTCTTAATCCCTGGGAGACAGCCTATGTTGAAGCAGTGGCTATACAGGGTATTGGTGTATTTGAAACATTGAAAACAGTGAGCAAAAAAGTGCTCCAGTCATTGTAAGTGTTTTTGTACAAGTTTTATTATATTATGCTCCTTTGAATCAGGGAGCTCTCTTGCATTGAATTTGACATCACTGTACTGTTCATGCAGTTCTAACAATTTACCGGCTTCCTCATTTGTCAATTTAACAAAATCCAGAACATCAATATCATATTCATCATGGCGTATGCCGCCGATATTGACCAGATCGGGTTTTATCATATCAATAATTGAGCAATTATCATAGAGTGTTTCAATATCTTCAACAATAAACAATGCGTCCTCACTCCGGGTGAATTGATAATGCCCTGACGATATATCCACTGTAAGAAACTCAATTGCCGGGTCTATCATATTCCGGTACAGGTTCAGATACTGAGTATTCATACTGTCGTGTATCAGTGTGAGGGTTCTTATGGATGTATTCTCTATCCACCCTATGATCACCTGACCGTGGATAAGTCTTTCATCAATCCTGATTATCCTCATTAACTGATAGCCTCTTTCCCTATTGATACCAGTTTATCATAAAGTTCATCAGGGGATTTCTTTGACCTGTGGAGAAAGAAATCCATTATCACAGGAAGATTGTATCCGAACAAGAGCGTGACCTTTTTGCTGAAATTATCCTTTATGCGGTTTGCCGGTATTGAGAATGATGAACCGTAAAAATCAATGAACAGAAAAAAATGTTCTGAATCATGAGCATTCACTATCCCCTCAATATCACTGTACATGGTGTTAATGTCCCTGCCCCGGTTGGAGAGGCATCTATAATCATCCTGATCGCCTATTATAGATAAAGCTGCATTGACTGCAGAAGCGGAATAATCATGATGACCTGTGAAAATACCGAATATATTCATTCTTCATCCTCTTCAAGCCGAGCGAGATTTCTGGCTCTTTTCTGCATCAGTTTTATCAGTGTTGCATTGAATATTTTGGCTGTGTCATAACCTGAGAGTTTGAGTATATGATTGAGCGCAACAACCTCTATTATCACTGCAATATTCTTGCCCGGGAGAAGCGGAACCTTTATAAGCGGAATCTCAACATCCAGTATATCTGTATTGTCTTCCTTTATCCCGACTCTTTCAATATTGAGGTCCGGTTCCCATTTGATCAGATTGATCTCTATCTCCACTCTTTTATGAAGCCGCACACTGCGGATACCGTATATCTTGGCTATATCCAGTATGCCTATTCCCCTGACCTCCATATGATACTGAAGAGCTGATTCGGGTGCAATGCCTGTACCCATGAGAACATGCTCCCCTTTCTTGAATATCTTGATGGCATCATCAGCAACAAGACGGTGGCCTCTGTCAACAAGATCCAATGCGGTTTCGGATTTCCCTATGCCGCTTACACCTGTGAGCAGTACACCCACTCCGTATATATCAACAAGTGTGCCGTGCATTGTTGTCTCGGGGGCAAGCACATTATTGAGATGAATGCTGATGCTGTGAAGAAGCTGAGGTGTGTCCAGTTCAGATACTATAAGGGGAATACTGTTCCGGTTTGCCAGTATTTTGAGCATCCGCGGAGGGTCTATGCCCCTTGAGATAATAATACAGGGTAAGTCAAATCTCATCATATTCTTGAGATTTGCAGAGCGTCTTTTTGTGGAGAGTGATTTAATATACTGTATTTCAGTTTTTCCCAGAATCTGTATATTCTGATATCTGAAATGCTCTGTATAGCCGGATACAGCAAGTCCGGGCCTGTATGGATCAATTCTATCAATCTCCCGGTCCAGACCGTCATTCCCGGCAATGAGGGAGAGTTTGAGATCATCCCCCTTTACATCAAGTAATTCTTTGACTTCAATAGATTTATTATTGTCTGTGTTCATGAATCTTCTTCTCGTACTTAACTAATTGTTTCTTCAGTTTCCTTATTGTACTGTCAATGGATGTAATCAGATCAAAGGATTCATCCGAAGCATAGAAGCGGTGTTTTTTTACATGAATATTACCTTCAACAAAATATCTTTTGTCATTGAGGGCAATAGTGAAGGAGCTGTCCAGAATATTCTTCTCGTATTTTTCAAGTTTGTCCATCTCCTCTTCAATATAGGACTTGATTTCCGGTGTCAGATCATAATGCTTGCCTGTAATGTTTACATTCATTTAAACCTCCTTATGTATTATTGTATCATGCCGGAATTCACTGTCATTGGTCTCGGGAAAATCCTTCAAGTAGTGAAGACCACGTGATTCCTTCCTTGAGAGGGCAGATTCAATAATGATTTTTGAAACAATGATCATATTTCTCAACTGAAAATATTCCTCGGTATTGTATTTCTCCATGGACTGGAAATCATCCCATATCCTGTTGATGTCCTCTCTGGCTTTCATTATTCCTTTCATATCCCGCACAATAGCCATACGGTTCCACATAACTTCTTTCACACTATCTTTCAATTCACTGATGTAATCACTGATGGAGTCATTGACAGAAACAGGCTGTGAATAAAAACCGGGGACTGTTGCTTCAATGTCTCTGCCGAGCTTCTCTTTGATATCAAGGAATGCCCTTTCTGCAAAGACAATTGCCTCAAGCAGTGAGTTGCTTGCAAGCCTGTTGGCTCCATGAACTCCTGTGCATGCAACTTCTCCTGCAGCATAGAGGTTATTGATTGATGACCTGGCATCAATATTGGTCTGAATACCCCCGCATATATAATGAGCAGCAGGCACAACAGGTATGGGCTCTGAAGGCACATTGATGCCGAGATCCCTGCATTTTCTGAAAATTCTCGGGAATCTCCTCTCAAAACCCTTTTCCGAGAATGGTGAGAGGTCAAGCAGTACATAGTCCTCTCCCGATAGTTTTAATTCCGCGTCAATGGCTCTTGCAACAATGTCACGCGGGGCAAGTGACTTGAGTTCATGATATTTATGCATGAACTGCCTGTTATTCTTCAATTTCAGGAAAGCGCCTTCGCCTCTCACTGCCTCAGAGATGAGAAAAGCCCTGCCTTCTGATTCTGAATTATACAGTGTTGTAGGGTGAAACTGAACAAATTCCATATTGGCTATTTTGGCGCCTGCCCTGTAAGCCATTGCAATACCGTCCCCTGTGGCAATATCGGGGTTTGTTGTGTGTTTGTAAACTTGTCCTATCCCGCCTGTTGCAAGAACAACGAATTTTGAGAAATACGGTTCAATCTCATTATTGACCTTATCAAGCACAAAAACACCCTGGCAGGTATTCTCATTGTCAATTATCAGATCACATATATAATGATTTGTCAGCATCTCAATATTCGGATAGAGATTTATTGTATTAAGCAGTGTTTTTTCTATTTCATATCCCGTATAGTCGCCTGCGTGAACAATGCGTTTCTTTGAGTGTCCGCCTTCCTGGCTCATGGTGAAGCTGCCATTCTCATTAATGTCAAATTCCGCCCCCAGTTCTGCAAGCTCCATGACAAGTTCAGGTCCGCGCTCAACCATTATCTTCACAGCATCACTTCTGGAAAGCCCTTTGCCTGCTGAGTATGTGTCCTTTTCATGAACTTCAAAGGAATCATTTTCACTGAGTACTGCCGCAACACCGCCCTGTGCATAATTCGTATTTGAATCCTTGCCGCTCTTTTTTGTTATAATACCGATTTTACCGTATGGAGCAATTTTATAGGCGAATGTCAGACCGGCTATTCCGCTTCCGATAACAATTACATCGTATGTTTTCATTATATCAATTCCTGCTGAAACGGATTATGTCAGTATCAACATAATTTCTCCAATTAGCCGGAATATCTTCCTCCTCAACATTCGTGTAAACGAGTTCATGGTCGCCAAAACCGTCTATATCAGTGAACACGAACTGCATTCCGCCCTGTGAATAATATATCCAGTTTTCATAGGATTTAAATCCCCTGGGGTGCGGAATGACCATCTCTTCATCAGGCTCACCGTATTTGATGTATATTCTTCCTCTGTCAGTCTCGTATCCTTGGGAACTGCCTGATGAGAATTTCTTGTCTGCATATTTGATTCTGCTGATGAATTCATCCAATGCCTCCAGTCTGTTATTGTTTGGATTGGGGTCTCTCTCTTCCCAGAATCTTATTAGAAAATTATGTTTGCCTGCATCATTCAGTTTGCTGAGTTCTCTGAGTTCAGAGGGCCTGGCAATATATTCAATACGGCCGTAGTATTCAATCTGTTCATCAGTCAGTTCATATTTGCTGAGTTGTTTCTTGGATATACGGTCCGATTTTGTAAAATCAACGGAATTGCTGACACTGATTGAGTCTGATACCAGAGTTGAGAGCAGTCTGTACTGTCCGGATTTAAGAGCCAGTGTATTTACTGCAGCAACATCAATAAAAGCATTTCCTGCTGTTACACCTGTTTTTGCAGGCAGTGAATAGACAGTATCATTCTCATTATCTAAAACAGTGAAGTAAAGTGAAAAGGGTCTTTGAGTCGGTAAATTGTAAAATTCACTGTATATAAACAAATAGGGATTGAGAGCAGTTGTCTCATGAGAGGGATTGGGAACAACCCTGTAGCTGTTTCTTGTGAATCTGCCTCCCGAAGTATCCTGTTCAATGGAGAGGGCAATCATCATGTCGGACATAAAGGGACCTTGGGGGACTGCTCCAAGATCAATTGACTGCACTTTCTGATGGGTATTCTCCGACTTAATATCAGTAAATATAAATGTTATTTCATAACTGCCCTCTGACAGAAGAAAAGCGGACTGGTCAATAAGCGACATCTCTTTGGTTATCTGTTCTGTTTTGGATATTATAGAACTGGTAGTCCACGAGTCAGTGACAGTATTGCCTGTTTCAGTATCCTTGATGATAATGTCAATATTGAGGAGAGCAATCAGTTTGCCTTCCTCACGGGTATACTCAAGCATCCGGGAGGGATAGGCAATATTGCATACTACTTCCCATATACCCTTGCCGGCATCAAATCTATTGATATCAACACTGATGTCTGCATTCAATATAATAACTGAGAGAATTAATAATATGAAAACCGATCTCTTCATACTTACCTCCATTGATCATAATAATTCATGAGCCTGTATTCACCATAGCCGTGTACATCCACAAATTTGAATTCATAGCCCTCGGAATAATAATACCATATCTCATAGGGCTTGGAATCAAGGTCAAAGGGATGTCTTTCAATTTCATCAGGATGTCCGAACATTATGTATATCCTTCCCTGATCTGTCTTATATCCCTCTTTTGCATGAACACCGAAGTTGTCCATAGCATACTTGTATCTTCTGAGGAATTCATCATACTGAATATTCCCGCTGAGAGTCGGATTGATATCCGCTCTCTTCCAGAAATCATTCCAAACATTTTCACGCTCTGAAGGTTGTGCATTTTTCATTCTGTCAATCTCGCTTTTGACTGCAATAAGACTCAGTGCATTGACTATATTGTAATACTGTTTGTCAGAATGTTCAAAGGAGAAATCAATAAAGAAATCCGTTGTCATTGAGGATATGAGTTCCTTTTTATTGTTGAACATCTCTGCTGTCAGTATGTATTTGCCCGGTTCCAGATTAGTTGAGAGTATCAATGTGTCTCTTTCGGTATTTGTTACAGGGAACTGCTCTTCATAGGGGGAGTATTTATCAGAAATTTTCAGCCTCAATGAATAGTCAGCACTATCCATATTACTGTATTTAATACCGAATACGAGAGAGTCCTCATCAGTGAAGTGCCACTGAGAACCGTCAATATCAATAATAGAGCTTATATAGGGTTTGCCTGTTGTAGAATAGGGCAGTATTACAGGTGAATTGAACTGAACATATGATTGGGAGTTATTATCTGTCAGTTTGATCTGCAGGGAGTTGTAACTTGAATCTGCTGTGAATACCCCGGTAATAGTAACTGCACTGTCTCTCACTGTCTTTTCATATGAATCACCGGTGATAATAGTGTCTGTAAAGAAATTCTTTAACGGCTGATTGTTGCTGTCAAAAAAAGTATACTGTATTGTCAGGGAGGCAGTGAAAATGCTGTCTGTTTTTTCAAAGACCACAGATGATAATGGAACAGTAAGGTTCACTGTTTCATACAAATTATCTGTACTGTCTCTGTTGCCTGATACAGAAAATGTGACACGGGACAGGTCACGCCCGGCAAGTAAAACCGCAGTCATCAATAAAACCGCAAATATAAATTTTTTCATTTTAACAATCCTTCTGCTATTTTTATACCATTGAGTGCAGCTCCGACCCGTAAATTGTCTGCTGATATAATAAGATGAAATACATTCTCATTATCATGATCCTTTCTCAATCTGCTCACAAAAACCGTGTCGGAGTCACTGATTCCTTCTATGTCCATTCTACTATTAAATTTAATTAGATCACCCTGTTTTTGCAAGTGGCTGCGTATTTTTTCAATGTCCGCATTGCTTCCTACTTCAATCCTTACTGACTCAGTATGAACATTGGAGAGGGGAATACGCAATGCAGTTGCTGATATGTCTATATCCTTTTTACGCATAATTTTCTTTGTCTCATTAATCAGCTTTATCTCTTCATCGCAGTATCCGTCCTTATCTATTGAACCAATGGATAATTGAAGATTATCATAGAGCTTATCGGCATCTTCGCCGTATCCCTCTCGTGACTGTCTTCTGAAATTTACAAGCTGACTATGTCCTGCACCTGATATTGCCTGATATGTTGATACAACAACAGATTTCAGCTGATAAATCTCAGAGATAGCATTGAGCACCAGCACAAGTTGTATGGTTGAGCAATTGGGATTGGCAATGATTCTGTCCTGCGGTTCAATAATATCAAAATTCACTTCCGGCACAACAAGAGGAATATCCGGTCTGTTCCTGAATGCAGAGGAATTATCAATACATACAGTGTCTCTTTGAGCTGCAAGCGGGACAAGAGCCCTGTCTGTCTCACTGCCTGCAGAGAAGAATGCAATGTCAATATTGTCAAAATCATCCTCATTGAACTCCCTGACAGTATAATCCCTGTCCTTCACGGATATGGTCTTACCGGCACTCCTGCCGGATGCAATGAGTATGAGATCATTATAGGGGAATTGTCTCTCGCCCAGAAGACTCAAAAAGGTCTCTCCCACCAGTCCTGTAGCTCCGATTACAGCTATATTAGTCATTGAGCATCCGTCAGTCCGAGTTCTTCGGATAATTCACTGAGCAGTTTGGACAGGTATGGTTTCTTTGTGACAATAGAGAATTTCAATTCGTCCTTGATAATGGTGAATATGTCATTCTTGTACTTGTCTGTAATGCGGAGTATCTTTTTAAGCACATCCTTGTTGTGATACAAACCGGAGCCTATTATTGTGATAATGGAAAGGTCATTGTTTATTGAGATACTCTCGCTTTTCTCCTCAATTCTGGCGAGAATGTCACTGACTGAATTGCTGTCTGTTATAAGGGTCACAGCATCTTGACTCTTGTTTGCGAACATCTCAAAGTCCATGTCATTCTCACTGAGCAGTTTGATTATGTCCATTATGCTTTCATTGGTCTTTATATTGAGAGCAGTGAGGTTTTCCCTGTGGGATATACCCCTTACATCCATACCCTCAATAGCATTTCTATCTGTTATCATTGTGCCGACTCCTTCATTGAATGATGATTTAACACAGAGTTTTAAATTGTTTTTCATGGCAATTTCCACAGAACGGGGATGGAGTATCCTTGAACCTGTTGATGCCATGATGAGCATCTCCTCATATGCAATCTCTTTAACATGTTTTGCATTATATACAATATGCGGGTCAACAGTATATACCCCGTCCACATCAGTGTATATCTCGCATCTTTCCGCAGAGAGATATGAGGCAATGGCAGTTGCAGTTGTGTCTGACCCGCCTCTGCCCAGTGTTGTTATCTCCCTTGAGGCAGAAACACCCTGAAAACCGGCTATAATAGGGGTTATGTTCTTTTTCAGAGCTTCTTTAAGCCTGGTGCCCCTGATTTCAATGATCTTTGCATCAGTATGGTCCGGGGTGGTTATTATACCGACCTGTGAGCCTGTGTATGAGTATGATTTAATATTATAAGAATTAAGAGCCATTGAAAAGAGTGCCATGGAAATACGTTCACCTGTAGTAAGAAGCATATCCATCTCTCTCTTATTGGGATGGTCGCATATCTCGGATGCCATTGCTGTCAGTTCATCAGTTGTCTTATTCATGGCAGAGACAATTATAACAATCTTATTGCCCCTGTCAATTTCATCACGAACAGTACCTGCAAGATGCATTATATGTGATGGTGTTGCCAGTGAAGTCCCGCCGAATTTCTTGACTATTAATGCCATTTACAACTCTAATTTACCTATTTTTTCAATACCTCTGTCAATCTCATTGTCAGGGAGTGTCAGACAGAAACGTATAAATCCGTCACCTGACTGGCCGAAGCCAATGCCCGGTGTGGTAATAATCCCGGTATTCTTGATTAAATACTTGGTGAATTCCATGGAGTTCATACCCATTTTTGTCTTTGCAAGAATATAGAATGTAGCAGAGGGCCTGTGAAATTCAAATCCCTTATCCTCAAGAGCATCAGCCAGCCTGTCAATGCGGTCTGCAATTATCCTGTTATTGTCTTTAATATGCTCCATGCCGTTTTCAAGTGCTTCAATGGCTGCATACTGAATCGGTCTGAAAACACCGGAATCAGTATTCATTTTTATTTTTCTAAGACCATTTATCAATTTCTCATTACCGACTGCAAATCCTATTCTCCATCCTGTCATATTGAATGTCTTTGACAGTGAATGGAATTCAATGCCTGTCTCCATGCCTTTTGATGTGCTGAGCATGGATGGCGGGGGCGGGAGGGCAGGAGAATGGATGTCCGCATAAACACAGTCATTTATGACAGCAATATCCTTTTCATATGCCATTTCAGTGACCTGCCTGTAGAAGTCACTGTCAACCACAGCACCTGTCGGATTATTGGGATAATTGAGCATCAGGGCTTTTGTTGATTGAGTGATCAGTGGCTCTATTTCCTCAATACGGGGAACAAAGTCATTGTCATAACGGACAGGGAACTCAATTGTACCGGCTCCCCACAGACTGGACTGAACCCTGTAAACAGGATAGCAGATTGACGGGATAAGCATCTCGTCACCCTCTTCAACCAGTGACTGCATCAGATGGGCAAGCCCCTCCTTGGACCCTATCAGGACAATGATCTCTCTTTCGGGATCAGCGTCCACATTGAAGCGCTCTTTCATATAGGATGCAATTGACTCTCTCAATATCCCCATTCCATTGTATGATGGATATCTGTGATTGGCGGGATTTCTCAACTGGTCTTCCATTGCATCAATTATAAAATCCGGGGTAGGGAGGTCAGGATCACCGACACCGAAATCAACAGGATTGTCCGTCTGTCTCTTCAATCTGTCTATCTCATCAAAAACATAGGGCGGGATTGCATTGAGTCTTGAAGATAATTTCATTCAGCCTCCCAGAACATCTGTCATTGAGTATAAACCGTTTTCCTTATCCGATATAAAATTAATTGCCCTTATGACACCATTTGCAAATGTCTCACGGGAATGTGCTGTATGTTTGATCTCCATTGTCTCATCAGGTGATGATATGATTATGGAGTGAATGCCTGAGAATGAACCTGCTCTTACAGAATGAATCCTTACCTTGCTGTTTCTGGGATAATCCACTGAAAAATCATTGTTTACTTGTCTCCCTGTCAATTCACTGATTGTCTCTGCAAGTGATAATGCAGTGCCGCTGGGTGCATCCTTCTTCTTATTATGGTGATATTCAATGATCTCAATATCCCTGTCTTTATCCTTTATATAATCACTCATGTGTTCAAGCATCAATTTGATCTGATTGATGCCTGTTGACATATTAGATGAATAGATAACAGGTATATCCGAGGAGTACTGTTTCATTTTATTGATAATATCATCACTGAGGGCTGTTGTGCCTGATATGAATTTCTTGTTATTTTTATGAGCGTATTCCAGTGCGCTCAATGTACCGGCCGGTGAGGAAAAATCAACTATGATATTGAATCTGTAATCACTGTCTTCCTCCAATGGATTAATTGTCACACCCCATTTGTCAATACCGCACCACAGACCCAGATCGTTGCCTGCAGATTTTGAATCAGGGGAGTCAAATGCTTCTGTGACTGCGAGATCGTCACATCCTAGAAGTTTGAGGGCAATTATGCTGCTCATCCTTCCACCAGCACCATTTAATGCTATATATTTCATAAATAAAGATTAACATAAATATATCAAAAGGTCAAGTATATAGAGAATGATTATAGATTTAACAACTTTTTATAATGTCTGGTATAATCTAATACAGGCATAATAAAAATGAAACAGCTCATAGGGCAGTTTTGTTGTTTTGAGCATGCTGTTTATTTATTCTTGTTTCTCAATTCTTCAAGCAATTCCTTGGCTGCAGGGACTGCATCAAGCAGCGGTTTTAGTTTACTGTTGCATATGAAATCAGGGCAACCGGAGCAATTATCCAGATGCTTTTCATGACAGCACTGTCTAATGTTGCACTCATCGCAGTGCCTGAACAAAACCCCTGAACCGTGACATCCCGTGCAGTTTATCATATCCGTCGTAATGTCGGCATTGTAGAATTCAGACCACATCTTAGCTGTCTTTTCCCTTATATCATTATCATCTGTCTTGTGTGCTATAAAAGCAGGGCAGTCACTGCAGACAAGTCCGCAGTATGCAATGATTTTCTCTGTCATAATAACTCCTTTTGATCATTATCAACCAGAGAGCATGATTGTCAATAGAATCTATAAACCCTCTAAAAAAGGGACGGTGGTTAAATCAGTTAAAACATTAGATATAATCTAGCTAAGTCAAGTTAAATTGGGATTTATAGGTAAATGAGAGAAAATGAGGAAATTCTTGGTAAGTATTGATAAAATATAAGTTACCAGAAGATTTAACTGATTTAACCACCGTCCCTTTTGTCAAATACCTGCCGGTATTTGCTCGTTTTACTCGCTGAATCCCTGCTCCGGATTCACTATGCCGCATTACGCAACACGCATCACGCAAAACGATCCGGGATGAAGGCTTTGCCTGACAATTCTCTTGAATAGCAGTAAGTTCTGCCTATTGACGAACCCTTTGGTATAATCCTGCGGATTATGTTCATTACGCTATGCTTCATTCACTTTAAGTCCAGTCTCTTACATTGGATCGAGTCACACGTGACACACGAACCACACGAGTCACACGGGGCCTGGGATGAAGGCTTTGCCTGACAATTCTCTTGAATAGCAGTAAGTTCTGCCTATTGACGAACCCTTTGGTATAATCCTGCGGATTATGTTCATTACGCTATGCTTCATTCACTTCGAATCCAGTCTCTCCGCCATAAAAAAAGCCGTGATATACACGGCTAAAAATTTATGGCGGAGAGACTGGGAAGATTCACTTTGTTCATGCGTCTACTTGATTAGCAGTAAGTGGGGAAGCCGACGAACCCTATGGGTTCAAATACCTGCCGGTATTTGCTCGTTCTACTCGCTGAATCCCTCTTGAATAGTTATGGCGGAGAGACTGGGATTCGAACCCAGGGTGCATTGCTGCACACACAGTTTCCAACCGTGCTCCTTCGGCCTCTCGGACATCTCTCCGTCTTTGCTTATATTAGCATATATTAGTAATAATTAGCATAATGTCAATATGTATGTCCAAAAACCCTGAATTATGAAACTGGATCGTCTTTCCTCATAAGAAAAAATCATTGAGCATAATGATTGATGTAATGACGGTGAGGCTCACACATTCTCATCAGAACCGAATTATCGGTTATGCACGGGTTGGCAGAGGCGCTTTCTGAGAACTGTCCTCGCCTCATTATTATTTATGAGGAAACATATGTCTTTCAAGTACTTTATTTTTGAGGAATAACGCTGGGCTTGACTGTATCAGGTATATAAATATATTTAATATGTGTAAAAAATCCCCATTATGATGTATATTATGGCAGAATAACAGGAAGTTTGATTAATCAGTATTGATTTTATACTGATTATTTATTATAATAAAAATTCATTCAAATATCAGGAGGTTAGCAAATGGATAAGAAAATGGTATACTTTTTCGGTAAGGATATGGCTGAGGGCAGTTCAGACATGAAGGATCTGCTGGGGGGCAAAGGAGCGAATCTATCTGAAATGGCCTCCATTGGTCTTCCCGTACCGCCGGGATTCACTATCACAACAGATGTATGTCTTTACTACACAGAACATGACAGGCAGTATCCGGAAGGATTGAAAGAGAGTGTTGAGGAGAATATTAAAAAGCTTGAAGATGTTATGGGCCGCCAGTTTGGCTCAAAGGACAATCCCCTTCTGGTCTCTGTGCGTTCGGGAGCTCCTATATCAATGCCCGGTATGATGGATACAATACTCAATCTGGGTCTTAATGATGAAACAGTGAAGGGGCTCAGTGATCTGACCGGCAATGAGAGATTTGCATATGATTCATACAGGCGTTTTGTACAGATGTACGGCAATGTGGTATTGAAGATTGAAGGTGAAAAATTTGAATCTATCATAAAGAGGATCAAGAAAGAGAATAATGTGTCACTGGACATTGAACTCACTGCAGAGAATCTGAAGAATCTTGTCAAAGAATACAAGGAATTGATACTCAAAGAAACAGGCAATGAATTCCCGGATAATGTCAATGATCAGCTGTGGACTTCCATCAATGCTGTCTTCGGTTCATGGGACAATCAGAGGGCAATAGATTACAGGAATATCAATAATATTCCTCATGACCTTGGTACAGCAGTCAATGTTCAGACAATGGTTTACGGCAATATGGGGGAAAACTCAGCAACAGGTGTTGCATTCACGAGGAATCCCTCCAATGGTGACAATCATTTCTACGGTGAGTATCTCATCAATGCTCAGGGTGAAGATGTTGTGGCAGGAATAAGGACACCGCAGCCCCTGAATGATTTCTCGCGTTCCTCTGATGAGCAGAAAACACTTGAAGAGATGATGCCGGAGATATATAAGCAGCTCTATGATATCAGAAGTAAACTGGAATCGCATTACAAGGATACACAGGACCTGGAATTCACTGTTGAAGAAGGTAAACTCTGGATGCTCCAGACAAGGACAGGCAAGAGGACGCCTCTTGCTGCAATTAAAATGGCAGTTGATTATGTGAATGAGGGTATTATTGATAAGGAAACAGCAGTACTAAGGGTGAAACCCTCTGATATAGACGGTATGCTGCATCCGATGATAGATCCTGATGAAGAGAAGGAAGTGCTGGCAAAGGGCCTTCCCGCATCTCCGGGAGCAGCAACAGGCAGAATTGTTTTGACTGCAAAGGAAGCAGTTGAGAAGGCAAAGAATGAAAAAGAGCTTATTCTCGTCAGGGAAGAAACATCACCTGAGGATATCAGCGGCATGGATGCCTGTAACGGCATACTCACTGCAAGGGGCGGAATGACCTCTCATGCAGCAGTTGTTGCCAGAGGAATGGGCAAACCCTGTGTTGTAGGATGCAGTGATATGGAGATTGATTATGAGAAACGCATAGTCAAGATAAAAGACCTTACTCTGAAAGACGGGGATTTCATCACAATAGACGGAACGAGCGGCGAGGTACTTAAGGGTAAGGTAAAGAAGATAAAACCGAAACTGCAGGATGAATTCGGCAAACTGATGGAATGGACTGATGAGTTCAAGAAACTTGAGATTAGAACAAATGCAGATACTCCTGACGATTCCAAGGTGGCCAGAAATTTCGGTGCCAAAGGAATAGGCCTCTGCAGGACAGAACATATGTTCTTCGGTGAGGAAAGGATCAATGCAGTGCGTGAGATGATTCTGGCTGAAAATGATGAGGGCAGAAAGAAGGCACTGGAGAGGATACTGCCAATGCAGAGAGAGGATTTTGAAGGCATATTCAGGGTAATGGACGGTTTTCCTGTTGTTGTAAGGACACTGGACCCGCCTCTGCATGAATTCCTTCCCAAGGAAGACGAACAGATAAACATACTTGCAGGCAAAATAGGCATCAAGGCATCCAAACTCAAGCAGAAAGTTGATGATCTGCAGGAATCCAATCCGATGCTGGGACACAGGGGATGCAGACTCGGTATTACCTATCCGCAGATAACGGAAATGCAGGTAAGGGCTATTATGGAAGCTGCATGCAATGTGAAAAAAGAGAATATTGATGTTCTCCCCGAGATAATGATACCCCTTATAGGCAATGTCAATGAACTGACAAAACAGAAAGAGATAGTTATTGCCACTGCCCAGCAGGTAATGAAAGAGAAAGATATTGAAATAGAGTATCTTGTGGGAACAATGATTGAACTGCCCCGTGCAGCACTGACATCCGGCAGGATAGCCCCTGAGGCTGAATTCTTCTCATTCGGGACCAATGATCTGACTCAGACAACACTCGGCTTCTCAAGGGATGATGTAGGCCCTATACTTGAATCATACAGAAACCAGGGCATACTTGAGCATGATCCATTTGCATCACTGGATCAGGAAGGTGTAGGCAGGCTGATAAGCATATCAATTGAAGAAGGCAAGAAAGCCAATCCCGACCTTGAAATAGGGATATGCGGTGAGCATGGAGGAGACCCTGCATCAATTGAATTCTTCAATAAGAACGGATTTGACTATATATCATGTTCTCCGTACAGGGTGCCTGTTGCCCGTCTTGCTGCAGCACAGTCGGAAATCAACAGAAAGAAAGAGTAGCCGGTTATGCTCAGCAGAGAGTTCATATTAAATAACAGGGACATCATAGACCGTATTGTCAAGATCAAGAATATTGATATCAATACTGATGAACTCTATGAGATAATTGAACAAAGAAAAGATCTGATAAAAGATCTTGATGAACTGAGGCATGAACGCAATGCTGTTTCAAACAGTATTGCTGAGATTAAAAGAGCGGGGGGAGATATCACCCCCGTTCTTGATAAATCAAGGGCTATTTCATCCCGGGTAAAAGAGAATGAGAAAACATTAAAGGAACTTGAGCACCAGGAATCTGAATTACTCAGATGGATACCCAATGTGCCGCATGAGAGTGTGCCTTCAGGCGAAGATGCTGTGTTTGAAATAATAAGAGAAAAAGGTTCATTCGGTAAGAGCAACTGTACTGCCGACAGTATAATGGACCGGGGGGATTCCTTTGACTTAAAGAGGGGCACGAAAATAAGCGGCTCGCATTTCCCGCTTTTCAGACATAAAGGTGCATATCTGGAAAGAGTGCTTATCAATTTCATGCTGGATCTGCATATAAGAAAACACGGATATGAAGAAGTATTCACCCCATTTGCAGTATCTGAAGAAACATTGTTCACAACAGGTCAATTACCCAAATTGAGAGATGACATGTACGCAATTGCTGGTGAGGACCTTTTCCTTATCCCCACAGCTGAACCGCCTGTCACTGCAATGTACAATGATGAGATACTGGCTGAGGATCAGCTGCCTATGAAGTTCACAGCTTATTCAGCTTGTTTCAGGCGGGAAGCCGGTTCATACGGCAAGGAGACCAAAGGCCTGAAGAGGGTGCATCAGTTCAATAAAGTGGAGATGGTGAGATATACGGCACCGGAGAATTCCTATGATGCGCTTGAGGAAATGGTTGCTGAGGCAGAAGAGGTTCTTGAACTGCTGGGACTGGATTACAGAACAATACTCCTGCCGGATAATGACCTCTCCTTTGCATCAAGCAAGACATATGATATTGAGGTGTGGGCACCGGGAAGCAGAGAATTCCTTGAGGTCTCATCCGTGAGTAATTTTGAGGATTTTCAGTCAAGAAGGGGTAAAATAAGATATAAAAACAGCAGAAATGAGAATGAATTGATACATACACTCAATGGTTCAGGTCTTGCTACCCCCAGAACAGTCATTGCTATTATTGAACAGTATGGTGATGGACAGGATTTTGAGTTCCCGCCTGTGCTGAAAGATTATATCAATAAGGGTCCGTCAATAATTGAAAATTTATGAAAAATATAAGATTTTCAGTATTTCTGCTGATATTACTGGTATTTGTATCCTGCGCAAAAACGGTAAAACCATATTCAAACAGGGAACCCCATCTCAAGATAGCTGTTATGCATAAGGCTGATGCTGTAAATATTACCTCTTCAGGGAGGTATAAGATAGTGTCAACCAATGGAATGCTCTCGCTTGACAAAGGGGATAAGACAACAGTGAAACGGTCAGGCAGTAATCCCATTATAGAGATAAATCAGTCAAAGAGGATAAAGAAGATATTCTATCCGGTTAAATTCAAGCCTGTAAGCGGTCATCTCTATCTCAACAGTATACCTTACAGGGGAGAGATATGGGTCATAAAGGATGCAGACAACTATCTCCTGGCAATCAATTATATAAATATGGAGGATTATCTCCGGGGTGTTGTGCCGGCTGAAATAGGAGCCCTCAATGAAAGCAGGATAGAAGCTTGCAAAGCTCAGGCTGTTGCAGCGCGCACATATGCAGTGAGTCATATAGGCATGCATTATGATATGGGTTATGACCTGGAATGCACTGTAGCTGATCAGGTGTATAAAGGTATAAGGGTGGAATACCCTGTGACTGACATGGCAGTATCAAGTACAGCAGGAATCATAGCTGTATATAAAGGCAGACCCATTGAGGCAAAGTATCACTCCACTTGCGGCGGATATACATCCGACAATGAAAATGCGTGGGGCGGTGCTCCTATACCGTATCTCAGATCCGGAAAGGACGGCGGGGGCTGTCTCTTCTGGCAGTATTACTATTGCAGCCAGTCCCCCCATTTTAATTGGGAACATAAATTCAGGAAGGATGATTTCTACAGATTGCTAAGTATCAATCTCTCCCGGATAAAAGGAAAGGACATTACTGTCAAGAGAATTAAGGTGGGGAAGAGGGACTCAGGCGGAAGGGTTATTGCACTGTATCTCTATGATAACTGCAGTCAGCGTCATACTGTCTCCGGCCTCAATATTAGAAAGATATTCACCGGTGTCAATGCACCCGGGCATTTCCTGAGAAGCCGCGCATTTGATATTGAGACAGGATGGTCTTATGTAGTTATCAAAGGCCGTGGATTCGGCCATGGTGTCGGCATGTGCCAGTACGGAGCAATGGAAATGGCTGACAGGGGTAAATCCTACAGAGATATACTGAAACACTATTACAGGGGTATAGAATTAAAAAAATTGTACTGATGCTGATTGCATTGATTACCGTATTGACCCTTTTTGCTGAAGTGAAGGAGATTGATGTTGACGGCAATGTATTCTTCCCGGACAAGCAGATACTGAATTTAATGAAGACAAAAGAGGGGAGAAAATTTGACAGACTGGTTTTCAATAATGACAAGAATAGAATAATCTCATTCTATAACAGCAAGGGCTTTCTTGATGTCAGAATCACAAAATTTGATGAAACTGAAGGGGAAATGATTCACATTGTGATAGAGGAGGGGTTCAGAACAGTTATCAATCAGATAAGGATCTTCGGCAATAATCAGGTGAGTGATGAGAGAATAATTCAATTGCTTCAATATGAAAAAAATATGCCGCTTAACAAGGCTCAGCTGTCCAGAAGGCAGATTGATATTGTAGAGGAGTATTCCGGCAAGGGATTCATCTATGTTGATGTGGACTATGAGTTTATTGACAGGGAGACAAAATACAGAAAGATACTCTATGTCAATATAGAAGAAAAACACAGGGCATATATACGCAGCATAAATCTTGATTCTTTGCCTGAAACTGTGAGGAATGTAGCAAATTATGAGATTGATCTGCGCAGCGGCATGGTCTATATACCGTCAGCAATCTATAAGAGTCAGCAGAAATTGTACAATACAGGCCTGTTCAGAATTGTGAATTTCCATACCAATGGGATTGATGCTGAATCCGAAAGTCTTGATGTCTATTTTACCGGTACTGTAAAGCCTTATAAATGGTTTTCAGGCGGATTTCTGTATCAATTTCCGGATAGAGGCAAGATAAGCCTTGGATGGGGTAATGACAATATTATGAGCAATGCTGAAAATATTATGTTTGAAACCTATCTTCTCACAGATATCAGGAGAAATACTTGGCTCAATGGTTTAATCTCATATGAGGTTCCTTATCTTTTCAAGACCCTTTTCTCATATGTTTTTGAAGCTGAAGCAAATCAGGAGAGGAATGATTATTTCAATAGATCGGATATATCCCTGATGTCGGGTATAAGCAGAAAATGGAGAAATCTTCTCCTCAGCAATAATTACAGATATAAACTCAGTATTGTTGATACAAATGTGAGCAACGAACCTGTCCGGTTTCAGAGTGCAAACACAAATTCTGTCAATTTCGGACTATTCTATGACAGGAGGGATAATCCCTTCTATCCCACATCAGGATTCACCGGTTTTCTCTCAATTGAATATGCCGGAGGTATATTGAGCGGCTATAATAATTTCACCAAATATCTTGTGGAATTCAATGCATACAGAACTGAGTTCAGCCGTCTCACAATAGCGGGCAGAATCAGGGGGGGCATTATTGATCCTTATGATGTGTCTGTCACAAGAGGTATCTCCATTGACGAACAGTTCAAACTGGGCGGATTTTCCTCTGTGCGGGGCATAATGACCGATTCCCTGGGGCCTCTCAATGAAATAGGCACACATTCCGGCAATATGTATATCAATATCAATGCGGAAACGAGAATACTTATATATAAGATGATAGGTGTTTCATTCTTTTATGACGGGGGACTGCTTCAGGCCAGTGCCGGCAGGCCTGATCCGGGTGATTTTGTTATCACAGGCGGTCTGGGGATATTTGTAAAGACACCGATAGGCCCTGTCAGATTTGATGTTGCAAGACCGGTTTTCTCTCAGACAGGAAGTATTCAGTATTATCTTAATCTGGGGAACTCGTACTGATGAGTATTAAGAGAAAAATATTTATTATTGTAATGAGCATTATGCTTTTTATCAGTGTTGCTTTACCGATATTTGTCAATACACCGCTGTTCAACCGTATGGTAAGGGAGTATATTGAGAACACAATAAGTACAGCTATTGATGGTGAATGCAGGATAGGCAAACTGACAGCCGGTATTGTCTCATACAGAATTGACTCTCTCCATATATCAAATCCTATGGTAAAGGCATATTTTGAGAAGACGGATATAGGACTCAGTATTTACTCACTGCTTATAGGAAAGATCCTGTTCAATTTCATAGAGATGGATGAAGGCATTATCCTGATAAAGGAACAGGAAAGCCAATCTCAATCTGAACAAAGCGGTTTCAATTATGATTATGAACCTGTATCAGTGCTGCGCGGGCTGGACATCAAGACACTGAAGGTTACCAATCTGGATATACAGTATGATACCCTTCAATTGAGCAATTTGAATTTTGTCAGTTCAGTTTCACTCAATGACAGACGTCTTGCAGTATTCATCAATGTTCATTCTGCGAATGTTCCCGGCAGGATCAGTCTGGAAAAATCCACAGGGGAAATAGTGATGTACAGCAATCATGCCAAATTTATGGGTGATATAAAGTCCGATAATCTGGATGTTGAATATGACATAAATATGCATGATTCAACAATTGACATCAGGAATCTGGATTGCAATCTGCATACAAAATCCCTCTATATAGGTAATGATCTGTTGAATATCCAAGGCAGGATAGGAATCTCGGGATTTATCAAGGGCAGTCAGAAGTATCTTACATTGAGAGGTATTATCAATAGTGCGGATTACCGGAATCTAAAAATACCGCAATTAAAGACTGTAGCTGTATTGAAGGATAATTCAATCATAATTGAGAATATTGAAATGAATGACAGTTTAACTCAATTCACAGGATCAGGTTTTACTGATTTAGAACATTTTCCCCAGTCGGAATTGAATTTTAATATTGAAAGCATGAACTATTATTCATTTGCTGATGATATTGATATGAAACCTCATAATATTGGAGGTTCTGTCACTTTGAAGATAAATGCATCTGATGATTTCAGCATTGTATTGGATTCATTCAGGGGCTATTGGGGTATGGATACTTTAAGAAACCTCAATGGCTCAATTGCTTATTCCGACAGTTCATTCTTTGCAAGGAATCTCACTGCCTATATAGGGAAGGGCAGTATTGACTTGAACGGAATGCTCGGGCCTCAAGAGGGCAGAATGTCTGCCCGTTTTGAAAATTTCCCCTCCGGACTGCTCAACAATATTGACGGGATACCTCATATAGAGGGTCAATTATACGGTGACGCATTAGCTGAAAACGGTTACAGGGATTTTAATGTTTCCCTTGATATCAGAATTCAGGATATAATTGTTGACAACAATACCTTTGACAATTTCACTTTGAATGGTTCACTGAACAGTGATTATAACGGTATTTTGACAATGAAGCTCATAGGAGGCAATGCACTGGGCACAGAAATTCAACTTCTATACGGAGAGGTCAAGAAAAATGATCTCAATATATACACGAATATTTCAGCTATTTTTGAGGCAGGCTATCTTGAGTATGAGGGAGACTATGTGTGGAATAATCCGAGCAATTTCAATGGTCTGATAAGAACATTATCTTTGAAGAGCAATGGCAAGAGGATATTCCTGTCAAAACCTGTTTACATAAATGTGTCTGAGGATTCATTGGAGATATCAGACATAGAAATATACGGGAATGAACTGCTGCTCACAGGCTCAATGACATTGATTGAGGATAGTATAGATGTGTACCTGAAATACGATGATGATTCCCTCTTCCTCTTCAGAGAGATAAGCAATCTGGATATTTACGGCAAGCTCGGACTGGAGCTCAGGGCAAACACACGATTATCTGATCCTGTATTCAATTTCAGCATTGACTTGAGGGGAGGGCGATACGAGGATATTCTCATTGACAGATTCATCTTTGCCAGTAATTTCAATAAAAGCCGTCTCACACTTGACCGGTTTGAGATGCAATACGGCCCTCATGCATCAACTGCTACAGGATATATTGAATTCAATGAACTCAGGGATATGAATGATGATTCAATCAGCATTGATCTTGATCTTAATCACATTACCGGTGAGTTCCTATCTCCGTTTTATGAAATATTCACGGTTGACAGTGGTTTTGCAGAGGGTGCTGTCAATTTATCAGGCAATCTCAAGGATCCTGATATGAACGGGACAGTCAATATTATCAATGCTGATGTCAATATATTGGAACTCGGTACAACTGTGAGAGATATTAATGCCGGAGCTTATTTGAGTGGAGACAGTATTGTCATAGAGGGGGTGAACGGCAAAACAGCCAATGGGCATCTCAATATGACCGGACTGGTGCTGAAAGACGGATATATGCTTGATTATTACAGATTCACTCTTGCTGCTACAGGGATACATTCAAATGGCATAGATTATACTGATGCATACGGTGATGCTCAACTGGAGATAAAGGGTACTGTCACAAAACCGAATATCACCGGCAGTATAGAGGTAACAGAGGGTGTAACTACAATTCCCTTTATCAATCTGCCTGCATCCGATTATCAATCAACATCCATTGATTCATCCTATATTGACCTGTCAATAAAATCCGGCGGGGATCTGTGGATAAAGAATAATTTTGTTAATGTTGAGATGAAGGGGGATGTCAGGATACTGAAGGATGTGTCTCAGCTGAACATTACAGGCAGGGCTGATATAATCAGAGGTTCCTATTATTACATTGACAAGAGATTCACTGTTACGGACGGCTATTTCAATCTGAGAGAGTCCAATCAGATAGTGGACCCCTATGTATCCATCAATTCTCAGACAAGAGTCAATTATTATGATATTGACGGTTACAAGGATGCCGATATTTTTCTCAAGGTATCCGGCAATCTTGAAGAACCGGAAATAACTCTGTACTCCAAACCTGCAATGGATATGGATGATATCCTCTCAATTCTCAGTTTCAACACAAGTGTAGCTGCCTTGAATAGTGTGGGTAAGATATCAAGGGCATTGCCGGAAAAGGCGCTTCAGGTATATTTGAGGAGCAATTATCTCAATGCTGTCAGTTCATCCATCGGGCTGGACCAGCTTAATATAGAAACAAGTCTGCTCTCTGATGAGAAGAGCGCCAAGCTCTCTGTAGGCAAATATATCAGCAGAGACCTCTTTATCAGCTATACACACGATATTTTCTCCTTTGCCCGGGATATGTTTCAAATAGAGTATAACATTACGGAGAATTCGCAAATAATAACAGAGCGCGATGATGAAGGTAATGTCAATGCCGGTTTTCAGTTCAAATTCAGATATTGAGCTGAATCAATTCCCATTAACAACAATACATGTAACAGTGCGGTTTATGCCGTCTATCTTCTGTATCTTATTTACTATTTCATCAGCCAGATTCTTTGTGCTGTCAGCATTTACCAGTGCTATAAGATCATGCAGTCCTGTCACAACATGGGCATGTTCAACTTCTTCAAGTCCTTCAAGCTCTTTCAGGACAGACAATGCTTTTCCGCTTTCAGCATTAATGAGGAGATAGGCTAGTAATTTCATAATAACTCCTATGTTTGGAATGAAAGGGTTACTTTTGTTCCACCGCTATCAAGATTCTCAATATCAATATCACCGCCCATTGTATCAATGAGCTGTTTAACAATGGAAAGACCGAGACCGGTTCCTATTTTGGAATGCACTGCTTCATCATTTCTTGAAAAAGAATCAAATATCTTAGGCAGTATCTCTTCATCAATACCCTCTCCCTGATCGGATATTGATACAAGCCTGTACCATTTTGATTCCTGCAGATTTGTACCTTCATCAGCAATTGTTATTGTAGTATTCTCCGGGGAGAATTTGATTGCATTGTCAAGTATCTGATTGAAAATGTGTTTAATGGATGTCTCTTCACCCCTTACCCTTATCTCTTCCTCAAATCCCGCAATCTCTATATTCATATTGTGTTCTTTCAGTTTCTCAGCAAAAACAGCTTTCTGGCTTTCAATAATACTGACGAGATCACTGTGTTCCTCTTTCAGGCCGAGTGATTCGCGGCTCTCCTTGAAATTAAGTATTGTGGACAGCACATTGGAGAATCTCTCAGACTGACTCTTCAGTATATTGAGAAATTCCTCCTGTGTGGGAGACAGGTCAGAGGATGCAAAATCGGAGAGCAGAATCTGAACAGCGCCCATAATCGCTGTCATCGGTGTTCTCAGTTCATGAGCCACACTGGTAATAATCTGCCTTTTGGCTGAATTGATGTCTTCAGTATCTATCAGATAGTATAGAATATTGTGTGTCATCCTGTCCGGATTGATATACTTGATAATAAGATCATATGTCTTTTCGGGATCTGTCTCAAAACGTACACCCGGAATCTCCAGTTGTTTTTTCTCTTCAATGACCTCACCCGATATCTTCTGTGTATCCACAGGTTCACTCTCACTACTGACCAGATTGAGGATATCATGAATATTTGATGAATAGAGATTGGTCTCTGTCTTTACAATATCCGCTGTGACATTTGAATACTCCTCAATCATCCCTCTGCCTGAGCATATGAATAATGGGAAGGGCATGTTCTTGACCACATCATGATTTACAAGATAGACACCGCGGTCCATTACAGGACCCTCTATACTATTGAGAAAATCCGCAATATACATTGCAATCTTCTTCAATATATTGAGGTCCCTTTCTGTGAATAATGTATTCCTCTGCCTGTTAAATCCCATTATGCCGCCTATTACCCTGTTATTGTAAAGAACAGGGGCTCCTGCAATTGTAATGGGCAGAATTATTCTTGCTGATGATGAATCAGGTTTGAAGTAATCAGTTTCAATGGATTTCTCTATCAGCACACTTTCCCCGGACGAGAATATGCGGCCCTCCACTGATTCATTCTTATAGAGGGACTGATGAAGAAGGCGGTCGCCATTCTTGCCGTATGCAGCTATGTATATTAATTTACTGTGGTATTGATAGAAAATGCCTGATGTCTGACATTCAATTATTTCATTCAGTCTGCTGAGAATATTAATAAGGTCCAGCTGGGATTCAATAGGGGTATTAAGAATTTGTTTCAGTTTTTCATATGAGGAAGTGCCGGATTCTTTAGGATTCATCTATTTTTCATTTTCCGAAATTATGACATTGATCTTGTCAATGAGTTTTTTAAGATCAAAGGGTTTTTCGAAATATGCAGAAATTCCCAGTGAGTATCCCTTGTTCTTATCCTCCATATTTGATTTGGCAGTCAGAAAGATAACAGGAATATCTTTAGTATTGGGGTCATCCTTCAGGTTCTTTGTTAATTCAAATCCGTCCATCACAGGCATCATAATATCCGTCAGGACAAGATCAACATCTTCTTTGTCCAATACTTCAAGCGCCTCTTTGCCATTATGCGCCTTGATGATCTCAAAACCGCTCTGTTTGAAAGTGAATGCCATAAGATCTGCCAGAAAAATATCGTCATCCACAAGCAGTATTGTCCTTTTTTTGTTATCTCCCATAGAGCACTCCAATTTATTATTATAATTTAAGATTTATAGAATTATATATTATTTTAAAAAAATTTCAAGTATCCCGGAATTTTAATTTTTCTTTGAGTTTTTCATAGAAATTGAAAATAATTGGACAAATGCCCGTATTCCTGATGAGGTTGCCTGCATTAACGACATTGCTGTAGGATGATAACTGGGGATAGACCCTGCATGAATCAAATCTCTCTTCATAGACAGAGCAGGTATTGTCTTGCAGAAACGGGCAGGGGACGCGGTTCATGATATAGAGATCCCTTCCTGTGAATTTATGAAGATATTGGGCAGTAAACTCCTCAGTGCTCAATTTGCTCCGGACACTGACTCTCTCTATATCCTGCCGGTCAAGTACGGGAATATTATGCCTGCAGCAATTACCGCAGAGAGTGCATTCAATCAATCCTTCCAAATCTGACAGAATACTGCTGAATATATTGTTCAGTTCATCTGATTCACCGATATCCCTGAGGAATGACAGGAATTCCCAGTTCTGGTTTTCCAATGAAAGGGACTGTTTCTCTATTACAGCCAGATCCTTGATTATCTTCATTAAGTTATAATATCATAAGAGAAATTCTTGTAAATAGTTTTATTCTCCGGAACGCAAATATTCAAAGTCCTCCCCGATATGATGTTACGTTTTTCCTCATAAGACAAAGTCACTGGATATAATTATTATGTAATGTTTGATTTCTTAATAAAAAAGCATTGAGCATAGCGATTGATGTAATGACGGTGAGGCTCACACATTCTCATCAGCACCGAATTACCGGTTATGCACGGGTTGGCAAAGGTGCTTTCTGAGAACTGTCCTCGCCTCATTATTATTTATGAGGAAACATAGGTCTTTCAAGTACTTTATTTTTGAGGAATAATGATGTTATTGAACAAATAAGGAATAGACATTATAATAAAGCAATGAAAAACAAGATTTTGATTACAGTCCTATTGATTGCCGGAGTTTCAAGCATAGTGTTTTCAGTAGGACCATTCAACAGATGGCTTGCACTTCAGTCAGCTATCAGGGAGGATATACCCCAATCCAGGCAGACGCAGGCAATAAAATACACAGGTTATGAAGATATTATACACTTTGCAATAAGGGATTCCTCAATGCCCGGCAATATTGTATTCATGCCTTTCCAGAGGGAATATTCATATGCATATACAGAGATGTTCATGCTATCGGCTGTTTCTAATCATGAAGTATATATGGCGCCCTTTACATATATGCTGAAAGAGGAATTCCTTGATAAGAGGGGGGTCTCCAAGATTATTGTAATGCATGACAATCAGTTCAATATCCTCAGTCCCCAATCATTCTGGGCAGAGGATGCATATCTTATAAGCAGTTCATACAGGAACAGCAGACTGGAATTCAAGTGGTATATGAAAACAGACCGTCCTTGCCGGATTCATCTCTTTGATGAAAACGGATTCTTTATTGAAAATCATACAGTAAACAGCCATTCTTCCGGTTTATGGGAATATGTTCTCATAATTGACAATGACACAGACAATAAGCCTCTCTACTGGGCAGTATCCGGCATAGCGTTCACTGATTTTGCAGGAGGGATTAAAAAAATTGATTATTGAATATCTACTGCATCTCATAATACAGATTTTCATCTATGCTGCAGCAGGCATCAATTTCACATATTACTGTATTGATAGAAAAATTTCAGTGACAGCGGCATTTGCTGCCGGTATAGGAATAATGTACACATATCAATTGTTCATCTCATTGTTCCCCCGTCAGATAGGCATGTATATTTCCATAATATTCATATTACTCAATATTGTTTTGCTTATAGTGAATTTCCGCAAATTGGGAATAATAATGAGGATTAGAAATTTCAGATATTCAGCTGCTTCAATAACAGGCATTATAATACTGTTAACAATAATAATAATCCATATTATTATCTTTTACAGGACACCGCTCCATGGTTTTGACGGCCTTATGATATACGGTTCAAGGGCAAAGAAAATATTTGATGCATCACTGTTTTACCTGATGGATCCCGGTGTTCTGGCTGCTCATAATAAATATCCGCTTCTGGTATCACTGAATGAGTATTTTGCCAATATATTCAACAGTGATTTTTCGTATCAGTTCACTTCAATACCCCATATAATATATATTTTGGCATTAATAGGAATGATTGTGAATCTGTTCCGGGAATATACTGACTATGTTTTCTTAATACTCTCCATATTCCTGATGACCCCATTGTTCCTCATGAATGATCTGGGTTTTGCCTATCAATATGCTGATTTCCCCTTGGCTGTCATAATGCTCTCTGTCTGGGTATCAATAGTGAAGAAGAGATACAGTCTCGGCATATTCCTCTCAACCCTTTTACCACTGATAAAGAATGAGGGCTGGCCTGTATTCTTTGTGATAGTGATATATCTGTTCATAATGAAGAAGGAGA
Organism: bacterium; assembly: GCA_046484245.1. Lineage (GTDB taxonomy): Bacteria > Hydrothermota > 32-111 > 32-111 > 32-111 > JAXHVG01. The sequence goes on from JAWOBN010000111.1 coordinate 41,074, forward strand.
TACTGCTCAAATTTATCCGGCAGAGGGCATTGTTCATTATAAGCTCACTGAATCTTGTCTCATGGATCATAATAAGATTGAATCTCACATCATATATTGAAGAAATCCGCTTTCAGTCATTGATTGCCAATATTACATCAGTCAGGTATATATTGCCTGTGATGCTTACCTTTCTGTATATTATGGTCAAACCTCTATTCTGGGGTCTGAATTTCATCATACCAATAATTCTTCTTATCCTGTCAAGGGATCAGACAGAGGAGAAAAAAATGATTCTTGTATTCACCCTGTTCCCCCTCCTGGTTTACTCAATTATTATTTCCCTCATACCGGGATTTGCATCAGACAGCGGTGATATTTCCAATAGATTGTTGCTTCACTTTTATCCTCTT
>JAWOBN010000021.1:0-27448 GCA_046484245.1 bacterium
ATCGAGGAATGTGCCGCTATCGATGTTGAAACCATAGGGTATGCCGCCTGCTAGCAAGTGGGAGCTTATCCGCAGGAGCGAACCCTGCTGTTTGTCGCCACAACGAACCGCGCTGCGCTACGATGTGTCGCGCATCGCCACGATATGTGGCGCATAGTGCACACGAACTTGTCTTCGGCTCAATCTGGGTTTGCCGTCCACCGGGCCTATGGGAGCGCGACCGGGTCGCCCCGATCCATAGCTACCTTCAGCGAGCTCACGAACTTGCCAGCGGCTGAAACTGGGTCCGCTGCACCGGCTAGCGTCTTGATCAGGGCGCTCCCCACGATGACGCCATCGGCGATCCGAGCCACGTCCGCTGCCTGCTCCGGGGTGCTGATGCCGAAGCCGACTGCCAAGGGCTTGTCGGTGAGGGCTCGCACGTCGCGGACGAAGCCGACCAGGTCCCCTGGCGCCAGAGAGGTCTTCGGCCCTGTGAAGGCAAGGAGTTTGCTGCCTTCAGTGTATAAACTCAGTCCATTGAGCAGGTCAGTATTTGCAGGCAGTTCAATGCTCAAGTATCAGTTGCCCGGAGAGTCCAATGTGGATATAAGCATATATGACATCTCAGGCAGAATGGTAAATAATATTGTCAGTGGAGTGAAGAAAGCAGGAGTTTACAAGATAAACATAAATGCATCCGATTACAGTTCAGGCACATATTTCATAAGAATGAAAGCTGATGAATATGAACATGCCGAGAGGATGACAATAGTAAGATAATGAATAAAGCAGGGATTTCCCCTGCTTTTATTCTGTGATTTTTTTAATATAATTCAGTGAATTGACATACATGCCAATATGTCCGGTATCACTGCCGGTAATATTGAGATTTAGTCCCGAATCACCTGTAAAATACTGTATGATATTACTGCATGCATTCCTGCATGTGAATGGATGAATCAGAATCCATGCACCGAATATACCGAATAATTTTGTGAAATCAGCCGAAAAGGAGCAAATGCTCATTACAAAGAGCACCCTTCCCCCTGTTTTCCTGTTGAAATGGAATGCCTCAATAAGCCTGTCTGCAATGGATTCATCATCAGTAAGGAAATAGTAGTTTACATCCTTACTCCCGAACCGGGGGTAATCCCTGAATTTACATTCTATGTCACAGTTATCCCTCTCACAGTAATCCGTGAAACGGACAGGGCAGTCAAGGGGCTTTTCACAGTATGAGGGTGTTATGAGGATTTTCAGGGGTAATTTATGTTTTAATCTATAAATAAGCGAGTTTTCAAAAGGAGCCCTGCGGCCGGGATTATACTGATAGATGGATTTTGAATAATGAAGAGCATTATAGAATGTCCTGTACGGGTATTTGAACAGCAGTCCGGCCAGTTTCTTCAGTGTATTCTTATTACTCAAATATGTGTTGACTGAGTGATGCGGGTGACGGATAACACCCAGTTTAAACCCAAAAAAATACAGTAAATATGCTGCTATACTCTTCATCCCATAAATATACCCCATTTTAAACTTCCGTCAACACTCTATTTACAAAGACCGGGTGTCAAATCTGTTGAATTATCTCCTCAAATGCATATAATAATAATACAAAGGAGGTTATTATGGGAGTAATACGGATTGAAAAGGAGGGATATTATTATCATGTCATGGCAAGGGGGCAGAGGAAGAATCCCCTGTTTTTCTCAGACAAAGATAAGTATGTTTTCCTTCAGTATCTCAGAGAGGAATTAGAGGCAACAGATATTGAGTTATATGCATACTGTCTCATGAGAAATCATTTTCATCTACTGATCAGGCGGGGCAAGGATGATATTTCAAAATTCATGCATCATCTCAATCTGAGGTATGCGATTTATCTAAACAACAAGTACGACCTTGTAGGTCATGTATTTCAGGGAAGATACAAGTCATTTATAATCCTGAGCATCAGGTATCTGCATACTGTGAAAAATTATATTCATTACAATCCTGTCAAAGCAGGATATGTTATCAATGAGAAATACTATAAATTCTCCAGTGCTGATTTCTACAATGACGGTTCCTCCATTATTCCGGTCAGACGTATAAATTATGCGCGCATAATGGATTTTGATTATGACAAGATAGTAAATACCAAGAAGGGTTATATCGGTACAGAGGATGAATTCCTCACATTGCAGAAGAGGGAGAGACAAAGAAATGCTTATAACAACAGGGAAAGAAGAGAACTCTACAGTAATCAAAGGGCATTGTTAAAAGAAATTCTGAAGAGCCATAATCTCAGTCTGAAAGAACTCAAATACTTGAAGCATGCAAAGTCAAATACTGTTGTAAAAGAAATAATGCGCGAACTTAAAGACAAAGGGCTTAATCAAACTACTATAGCTAGATTACTCAATTATTCTAGACAAAGAGTATCTCAGATTCTTAATTGAAGAGATAATTTGACAGATTTAACACCCGGTCTTAGTAAATGTATTTAATTCGGTTGTTTATGAGATGCTTTGGGGAGATTGGCAGATCTGTATGGGGATAGGGTTGTCATGAAGGTTTTACAGTGGAATGAATTACTGTCATATTGTACATGTCAATTATCCTTAAGTGGAGAAATGAGCTGATTTATCTGCGGTATGAACATTGCTTCTATTAATGGTAAAGGAGGCATCATGAATCAGATACAAAAAGAGCTCTTGAGGGACAGTGATTTCAGGAATACGGTTCACATGGTTCTCAGTAAGAGATATGACAACAGGTCATTTGTTTACTATTTGGACAGTAAAGACAGAATTGTCAGTATAGACAACAGTTTCATAGAATTTGCACTGGAGAATACTGCAGGCAATTTAATGAAAGACATTGAATTTTCCAATATATGGCAATATATATCAGGCAAGGCTGTCAGACACATATACAGGGGATTATTCAAGGAAATAAGGGAAAACAGGCGCGAAGTGGAATTCCCCTTCAGATGTGATTCACCCTATGAGAAGAGATTCATGCAGATGAAGATGATACCCCTGTCAGCAGGGAAGATAGGATTCATCAGCCAATTGATAAGAACAGAAAGATATGAGACATACAACAGGCTTCTTGACACGCATTTAATGAGAGACAGCAAATATATATCAATGTGCTCGTGGTGTAAATCAATTGAGGTCAGTATCGGGAAGAAGAAGGAATGGGTGGATATTGAAAAGGGCATTGAATATTACAGGCTATTTGCAGAAAAAAGAATGCCTGCAATATCGCATGGTATATGCCCCGATTGTGCCTCCCGGTTTAAGATTTAGATATGAGGAGATATTATGATTAAACAGATTAAACAGAATGAACCGAGTGAATTAAAAGAATGCATGTTCAAGACATACTGTGAACTGCCGATTGGGATTATTATAATGAACTCAGAACAGCAAATTGTTGAGATCAATGACATTGCCCTTGAATTATCCGGATACAGAAGGGATGAGCTTATAGGAAAGAAATGTCATAAGACATTATGCCCGGCACTTGAGGACAATTGTCCTGTGCTTCATCAGCATAAGGATATTGACAGATCAGAGAAGATATTGATTGATAAGAATGGAAAGGAGATAGATATACTCACATCTGTTATCAAGAAGGAAATCAATTCCGAAACATATCTCATTGAAACAATTGAGGATGTAAGCAGTATGAGGAAGAATCAGAATGAACTTGTAAAGAAGTCCAAAATAGACCTGTTGAGAATATCCATATGGGAGCATATCAATGTTTCCGAAAGCAGGGACGCGCTGATACAGTCATTTATTGATGATATAGGCGAACACCTCAATCTGGACAATCTTCTCTTCATCAATATGGACCATGAAAACAATGTTTCCTCTTTTGAATTTGAGTACAACAAAAGGGAGCATTCAGTCACAGGTCTTTCATTTCAACTTGACATGTTAAAAGGATATTTCGGGAAACATTACACAGTTATAAACAGACACAATATACCCCCGACAATGAAAAAAGAGATAATGCATATTTATGATAAATACGGCATCTATTCAACACTCAATATTGCAGTCGGTGACAAGGACAATCCGCGTGCTTATCTTTCTTCAAGTACACTTGACCCCGATAAAATATGGAATCAGGAGGAAATCAATCTGCTTATTGAATCTGCCAATATACTGGATATGAAATTAAATCAATTATCAATAAAGAGTCAGCTTGAAGAGACTAAGACATTCTACAAGAATATATTTGAAAATTTTGCAGACCTCTATCTGAGGTCATCACTGGACGGCCGGATTGAGACACTGAGCCCCTCAGTCAAAGACATGCTCGGATACTCACCGGAAGAATTGTACGGCAGCAATATCAAGGTTATTTACACTGACCTGCATGACAGGGAAGAGTTCATCCGTCAATTGAAGAAAACGGGGAGTGTCTCAAATTATGAGCTGCGTCTCAAGACAAAAAAGGGCAATGTGAAAACATGCTCTGTCAATGCGCATTTTATTTATGACAGTGACGGCAACCCTCAGTATATTGAGGGTTCTCTGCATGACATAACAAATATCAAGCAGATTGAAAAGGCATTGTTCCGTTCTCAGGAGAGATTTCAGATGCATTTTGAATATTCCTCACAGGCAATAATTGAGGTTACCAATAAGCTCATTATCTCTGCGTGGAATCCTGCTGCAGAGAGGATATTCGGATTCAGCGGGGAAGAATCCATAGGCAAAAGGATAGACGAGCTGATTATCCCTCATAATGAGAAAGACAGAGCTGTAAACCTGCTGGATGAATTAAAGAGCAAGAAAGAGAGTATAAAGACAATAAACAGGAATATTACAAAAAGCGGAAAAACAGTGATATGCGAATGGTATGAGACCCCGCTTATTGACAAGAACGGACAGTTCCTGGGCATAATGTCAACTGCCAAGAATATCACTGAGGATATTAAGAACAGAAAATCCCTGGAACAATTATCCAAAGCAGTTGAACAGAGCCCTGCTTCAATTGTAATAACAGACAAAGAGGGGGATATTGAGTATGTGAATAAGAAATTCACTGATATTACAGGGTACAGTTATGATGATGCAATTGGTGAAAACCCCCGAATCCTTAATTCAGGTGAGCAGGATAAGGGGCTCTACACTGAAATGTGGGACACAATACTTTCAGGCAATGAATGGACAGGGCAGTTAAGGAATAAGACCAAGGACGGAAGATTGTTCTGGGAACAGGCATCCATATCCCCCATGCTTGATGAGGAAGGCCGGATATCCCATTTTGTTGCAGTGAAGGAGGACATAACATTAAAGAAACAGAGACAGGAGGAACTCAAACAAACCAAGAAACAACTGGAAATTATGAATAAGGAGCTGCTCAGCAATATTGATATGGCAAATCAATATGCACTGGAAGCGCAATTCGCCAATGAGGCGAAGAGCAGATTCCTGGCAAATATGTCGCATGAAATCAGAACACCGATGAATGGCATTATGGGGATGCTTGGTCTTCTTCAGGACACCTCGCTTGATGAGAGTCAGCATGAATATGCTGGCATTGCACAGAGCAGTGCCGAATCTCTGCTTTCACTGATAAATGACATACTTGATTTCTCCAAGATTGAGTCCGGGAAACTGGAAATGGAGGAGACATCCTTCAATCTGCAGAATATACTGGAGGAATTGAATGATATGCTCGGATTGAGAGCCCAGCAGAGCCGCATTGAATATGCCTACCTCATTCCCGGGCAGATACAGGGGAATCTGATAGGTGATTCCGGCAGATTAAGGCAGGTTCTTGTCAATCTTCTGGGCAATGCAGTGAAATTCACTGAGGAGGGAAGTGTCAATCTTATTGTAACACAATTATCCTCAGATGAAGAAAAAGTAAGATTGGAGTTTTCAGTTGAGGATACGGGTATTGGTATAAAAGAAGAGAAACTGGAAAAGATATTTGAAACATTCTCCCAGGCTGAGAGCGGAACAACACGGAAATACGGGGGAACTGGTCTGGGACTCACCATATCAAAGAAACTGGTTGAACTGATGGGAGGTGAATTAACTGTTGAAAGCACTGAAGGTGAAGGATCCAAGTTCCGGTTTGATGTTGAATTCCGGAAAGACAATGAAAATATCTGCTACAATGAACTGAATAATGAAATGAAGGAAATTAAAATCCTCGCTGTTGATGATAATGAAATAAACAGAAAATTACTGGATGTAATACTGAGCAACTGGCAGATTGAGGATTACACTGTTACAGATGATTCGGAGGGTGTGCTTGATGAACTCAAGAGAGAGAATGGAAGAGGGAACCCCTATGACATTGTACTCCTTGATATGCAGATGCCTGACAGGGACGGTATTGACATTGCCGGCTCAATAAAGAATTCAGCTGATGTCAATCCTTCAGTTATTCTGATGACATCCATGCTAATCAACTCCAAAGAAGAGAATATATCCTCTGTTATAGATGATTATATCACCAAACCGATAAAGAAAGAAAAACTTCTTTCAAAAATATTGAAACTCGTTAATAAGGCACAGAACATCAAAAGCATTACTGACAACACGACTGTTCCGGTGTGTGATACCATGAATGCATACAGGATTCTGCTTGTTGAGGATAATATAACAAATCAGAAGGTTGCATCCATGATACTCAAGAATATGGGACATAAGGTTGATGTTGCTGCCAATGGCGCGGAAGCACTGGAATCTTTTAAGAGCATATCTTATGATTTGATACTGATGGATGTACAGATGCCTGTTATGGACGGGTATGAGGCAAGCAGGAGAATAAGGGAGACAGGCAGCAATGTGCCGATACTGGCAATGACAGCAGATGTGCTGAAAGGTACAAGAGAGAAATGTATAAACAGCGGCATGAATGATTATATATCCAAGCCCGTTAATCCGGATACTGTGTCCGGTATGATCAGCAAATGGATGGAGAGGAAAGACAATGACGGGGATCAAAAAGAAGCATTATCCGGCAATGGGAAGCATCAATTTGATATTGATTCTCTTGCTGAGAGTATCGGGGGCAGTATGGATATTGCCCTCAGCATAATGGAAGAGTTCATTGTTGAAACAGAGGAGTCAATCAATGAGATCAGATCCGGCTTGAATGACCGAGACACAGGCAGAATAAGGGCAGCATCTCATAAGATAAAGGGCTCAGCAGCCACAGTAGGCGCTCAGGATATCCATGATATTACAAGAAGAATGCAGGAATGGGCTGAAAGCAGTTCAATCAGTAAAATAGATGCGTCCATTGGTGAATTGAGTGATTCATTCAACAGAATGAAAAACAGTGTCTCAGATATAAGAAAGTAAGAGATCTGATTAATTGACATTATTGGCAGCAAAGTGTTATGCGTCTTTCCTCATAAGAAAAAGTCACTGAATATAATTATTATGTAATGTTTGTTTTCTTAACAAAAAAGCATTGAGCATAGTGATTGATGTAATGACGGAGAGGCTCACACATTCTCATCAGCACCGAATTACCGGTTATGCACGGGTTGGCAAAGGCGCTTTCTGAGAACTGTCTTCGCCTTATTATTATTTATGAGGAAACATATGTCTTTCAAGTACTTTATTTTTGAGGAATAACTATTATGTTGCATTTTGAAATGTATCAATTATAATTATAGAAACCAAAAGGGGGCATAAAATGAAAAAGGTCATTATTCTGATTTCTGCTGTTATAATAATTATGTCATTATCAGCAGAGTCAATGATAAGATTAAAAGTAAAAGAGTTCAATACGGATTTATCCGTTCCTCAGTTTGAAACAGAGGCACTCAATAAGGAGCAAATGTCGGGGAGTGAGGATTATTTCCTTGTGCAGTTCAGTGAACGCATAAGACCCCATCATAAAGACCGGCTCATTTCAATGGGCGGGGAGTTTATTGATTATATTCCCGATAATGCGTATATAGTCAAAATGGATGAAGAAGCTTTCAATCAGGCAAAGAACAGCTCCTTCATTAAATTCATACAATTATGGCAGCCCGGATACAAGATAGCCCCTTATGTACTCAAGTCAGAGCATATGGAGCCGCATTTAGAACTGGAGGGCAATAATATCACACTGTTTATTACCCTGTTTGATGAAAATGAAGCATATCAATTGACTGAATTCCTCAAGAAAAACAGTATAGAGGATTTTGAGATTGATTCACGGTTTGCAAGGATAAGGATATTGCCCGGACAGGCAAAAGAACTTGCTGTTGAACTTGCCGGATTGAAGGAGGTTTACTGGATTGAGAGGGATTTCCCCATTGTTATGCATAATGCCTGGTCCAGATGGATCAGTGATTCGTATGCAAGAGACGGTATGTCAGGCGGAGTAGGCGGACACTGGTATGCACAGCTGAGACTCGCTTCCCCTGAAGATTCAAGCCGCCTGGCAATGTATGCAAACAGTGTTTTCGGCACCAATCAGATCGTCTCAGTTGATGACACGGGCCTTGACTGGGATAATATTTATTTCAGGGATAACAGCCAGCCCATATATTATGACAAGGATGGTGATACGATTTGTGAAAGCCCCAATTATCTGCACCGCAAGGTTGTAGCATACAATGCCTATGTTGACACATTTGACCTGAACAGCAGTGGCCACGGCACCCATACAAGCGGCTCTGTTGCCGGTGATTCACTCGGTTCCAATTTCCCCGGTGATACAATTATTTCCAGGGCAGCAGGCATGGCTCCCAATGCAAAACTGATGTTTGTGGACCTCGGCGGTGCCGGTGACGGACTAACTACACCGCTTGATTATAACAAAATTTATACATGGGCATATAATGGCGGTGCAAGGATAACGTCATCGTCATGGGGTCCCGGCGCGCCCGCAGCATCATCATATACAAGCAATTCAAGGCAGCTGGACGATATATCCTGGAAGCACAAGGACCTTCTGATGTTCCGCTCAGCAGGCAATGACAATAACAATTCAACCCCTGATTCCATCAATACACCTGCAACTGCAAAGAATATTGTGACAGTGGGTGCCAGTGAATCGGGATTCGGCTACGGTTCCACAACCTGGTCTGATGTAGGAACCGGATCGGGCGATGAACTCAATGATGTAGCGGAATTCAGTTCCCACGGCCCGACAAAAGAGGGGCAGATGAAACCGGAGCTCATTGCTCCGGGAGGATGGTATATATGGTCAGCTGATTCAGACGGCGACCTTTCAACCAATAATACCGGGATAACTACTATGGGCGGCACATCCATGTCATGCCCGACAGCAGCAGGATTTGCAGCACTTGTCAGACAGTATTTCACTGATGGTTATTATCCGACAGGACTGCCCAGTGCAGGTGATTCAATCAGTCCGTCCGGGGCACTGATAAAGGCAATGCTTGTCAATTCAACGAGGAATTCCCCCGGCAGATATTCAATTGATGACCTGGATCATGTGGGAATGCAGAATGCGCCCTCCATGGGCCAGGGATGGGGAAGAATAACAGTCAATGATGCAGCGTATTTCAATGGTGATGTCCGCGACCTTCTTGTATATGATGAGAGAGACGGATTTTCATCAGCAGGGGAGTCCAAGGAATACCAGTTTGTTACAGATGCATCACTTGATGAATATATAAAGATTGTCCTGGTCTATACGGATTATCCGGCAAGCCCCGCACCTGCATCAGTAGTAGTCAATGATCTCAATCTGACAGTGATAGCAGGCGCAAGTACATACAAGGGCAATGTGTTCGGCACAGAGGCGCGGTCTGTCACAGGGGGTTCATATGACAGTGATAATGTGACAGAGGTCGTATGGCTTGATTCCCTGCCCAATACGAATATCACAGTGAGGGTAGATGCAGATGCAGTAAATTCCGGCCCCCAGCCCTATGCACTGGTGATAACCGGTGACATAAAACAGTCAAGTTTACAGTCAGGTATTGTATATCATAAGAGTGAGATTTATGACACCATCTCAACAGGGACTGTTATCAGTGACGGGCTTCTCAATAATGGTGAGACAGCTGATATTGACCTCTGGATAACAAATTCCGGTGATTCAACAGCTGAGACAATAACAGCTGAACTGATAAATAATTCAGCTTACTCCAGTACAGCTGACTCCAATCTCGTGTTTGACAATCTGTCTCCCGGGGATTCCACTTCACAATTAATAAGAGTGGAGGTTGCAGAGGATTGCCCGGACAATACATTCCTGCCATTCACATTGATAACCCATTACAATGCAGCTCAGTCCGACACATCATACTTCAATCTGCAGGTCTCCGGAACAAGCATTGTTTCACTTGACAGGGATTCACTGCTTATTGAAACAGGTGTAGCCAAGTCACTGTCAGAGGCAGGTGAAGATATATTACCCATAGAAACAAGCCGGAAACTCCACAAAACGGATATCATAAGTCCTGTCAAAGCCCAATATCCGCATAATACAGGCAGCAAGGGTCTGGAATACGACACACTGATGCATGATGACGGCACAGTGGCAACAGGTTTTTACGGAGCAAGCAGATTTGCTGTCAAATTCGCCCCTGTAAGGGCATGCTCAGTAAAAGCAATATGGTGGAGCAGATATACGAATAGCGACAGGACAGACACCCTCTTTGTCAATGAGAACAACAGCGGCACTCCCGGAACCAGACTCTTTGAGAAACCGGTCAGTATAAGAGGCACAAGTTCAAATTCCTATTACAGGAATACATTAAGCGGACCTATTGTCAATGATTCATTTTTTGTATCCCTCTATACTTACACTGAAGAGGCATCCGGTGATACTTCATACCTCAATGCAGATGCCGGAGGCGGCCAGTACAGTTATTTTTATGACGGCAGTGCGTGGAACACACTGGCAGGAATCGGATTCAACAATGACCTGATGGTCAGGGCAGAGGTGAAGTATTTCATAAATATAGCTGATTCAGGCATGTTCTATGTTGTCAACAATGACACGGCATCTGTCAAGGACATTGGTATTGACACAGTAATAGTGAGGAATAATGCACTCTGGATAGTGGATATTGACCCCTATTCGGGCACTGTTTCACAGAGTGATTCAATGGGCATCAAGATATACATTGACACAACGGGCCTCTTGCCTGATACAGTTTACAGGGACACACTGGAGATATACACAGATGCTGATATGTCCAAAGCAGTTATGCTTGAGCTTCCTGTAGTGCTGAGGACCACCGGGAGTTCGGGCATTGAGACACCGCAATTGCCCTCAGTGGACGCTCTTCCTCCTGAAAACAGCCTATCTGTTGACAAGAGGCTGAGCAGGCGTCCGGTTATCAATTATGCATTGAGCAGTGCAGGCATGGTAAGGATTGATGTGTTTGATGTATCGGGCAGATTGATTGACAATATTGTCAATGCAGACACGCCGGCAGGCAGACACACTGTTGTCTGGGATAAGAGCGGGGCTGCAGGCATGTCCCCCTCAGGTGTTTTCTTCATAAGAGCCCGTATCGGCAATGATATAATGCAGGAAAGAATAATATCAATTAAATAGATGCTTGACAAACACAGGACTATTCATATAATATGTCCTGTGTTCTTTATCAGGGCCCATAGCTCAGTTGGTTAGAGCGGCTGACTCATAATCAGTAGGTCCCAGGTTCGAGTCCTGGTGGGCCCATTATCATGCCTATTGCGCAATAAACACCCCAATAATAATTTTTGAAACCTGTGCAATGATCCGGTCAATGGTATTGCCTGGTGAGAGAGGGGATTCATCTAATCAGGCATTTATTACTGTAAACAGCATTAAGCTTGACAATTCCCTCTTATATTATAAAATCTCTATTAAACAAATTAAAATATACAGGAGATAATATGAAGATATCAAAGAGATTCGCGAATGTCGGAGATTCATCAACACTGAAGATAACAGCCAAAGCCAAGGAACTCAAGAATAATGGTGAAGATGTTGCGATTCTGGCAGCAGGCGAACCGGATTTTGATACACCTGATGCAATCAAAAAGAGCGCAATTAAGGCGATTGATGAGGGTTTTACCGGTTATACATCTGTCAGGGGGATCATTGAGCTGAGGGAGCTCATTGCAGAGAAATTGAAAGAGGATAACAGGATTGACTATTCACCTGAGGAAATAGTTGTCACATCAGGAGCCAAACAGGGCATTTATAATATTATACAGGCACTCTGTGATGAAGAATCCGATGTTATAGTCATTGCACCGTATTGGGTTTCATATATTGAGATGATAAAAATGACAGGAGCCACACCCGTGATATTTGATACATCGGAGTATGACTTCAATATACTGCCTGAGAAACTTGAGGAGTATATTACATCAAGAACCCGTATGATAATCATGAATTCCCCCAGCAATCCGACAGGCAGAGTCATAGGCAAGGATGTGCAGATAAAGCTCTCAGAGATCATTGTCAGGAATAATATATATTGTATCTCCGATGAGATATATGAAAAAATAATTTATCCGGGAAGCAGGCATTTCTCCATTGCATCAGTGAATAATGAGATAAGAGACCTCACTTTCACAGTGAACGGTTTTTCAAAGGCATATGCCATGACCGGCTGGAGAGTGGGATATATTGCAGGAAAGAAGGAGCTAATTGACAATGCATTGAAGGTGCAGACACATTCAACATCATGCGCATGCTCAATTTCCCAGAAGGCGGCAGTGGGAGCACTGCAGACTGACCAATCTGTCCTTGACACAATGCTGGACGCATTCACCAAGAGAAGGGAGTTCATAACCCGCAGGGTTTCAGAGATAGACGGACTGGATTATATTGAGCCGCAGGGGGCATTCTACCTCTTCATAAATATTGAAGCCGTGAAGAATGCTGACAATCCGCTGAAAACATCACATGAGGTCTGTATGCGGCTCCTGGAGGATTTCAAGGTTGCCGCAATACCGGGCAGTGCCTTCGGAGCAGATGATTATATACGTGTATCATATGCAGCTTCAATGGAAGACATAGAGAAAGGCTTAGACAGAATAGAGAGGTTTGCGGGGAAATATCTATGACAGGACGCCTCATTGACAGAGTAACACTTTTCCTTAAATCCGGCAAAGGCGGAGACGGCAAGACATCCCTGCACAGTGAAAAATTCGTCCGGAAGGGCGGTCCTGACGGGGGTGACGGAGGCAGGGGAGGCGATGTTGTATTCAAGGTCAATGACAGCATGTTCACACTCAATCATCTCCGCAATAAACATCATTTCAAGGCCCAGGACGGTGAGAGCGGAAGGTCAAGGAAACAGCATGGTGCAGACGGCGCGGACACTGTCATAGAGGTGCCGCCCGGAACAGTTGTACTTGACAATGAGGGCAATGAGATAATGGACCTCACGGAAGGTGCATATACATTTCTCAAGGGCGGAGACGGCGGTATGGGCAATGTTCATTTCAAATCATCCACAAACAGGACTCCCCGTAAGTCAACTAAAGGATATGAAGGTGAAAGCGAGAAGGTTATTCTTGAGCTCAGAATAATTGCGGATGTCGGTCTGGCAGGCAAACCCAATGCAGGCAAGTCAACATTCCTCAGTGTTGTGACAAAGGCATCACCCAAGATAGATTCATATCCATTTACAACACTGCGCCCCAATCTCGGTGTGTATTCCGATGATGTGCATTCAATAAGAATTGCCGATATCCCGGGCATTATTGAAGGTGCGTCTAAGGGCAGGGGCCTCGGGTATCAATTCCTGCAGCATATAACAAGGGTGTCCCTGATTGTCTTTATTATTGATATAACAGAAGATGATGTATTGGAGACATATGAAACACTGAAGAGAGAGATTGAGGAGTATTCAGCCAAGATGAAGAATAAAGAGAGATTGATACTCTTCAATAAAACAGACCTTGTATCTGAGAGCAGAATCAGTGAAATAAAGCAGATGGATATCCCTGTTGAGCACACTTTCTCATCACTCAAGAACAGTGATACAGGCAATATTGAACAGATGATAATGGAAAAATTATATGGACAAGACAATTAAGAGCATAGTAGCCGGTCAGGCAGAACTCTATAATATGGACACTGAGATGATTGACAGGTCCCTTGACTGGATGGAGTCCCGGAACATAGGTATTACTGACAGGCATCTTGAGAGAGGCTCCATCAGTTCACTGAGAATACCCGAGCATCTCTTCTTTGCAGGCAATGAGGATTTGCTCAGCAGGAAGAAGATTGCAATAGTGGGCACAAGGAAACCGGACAATTACGGACAGTATGCAGTTGAGAAAATAGTATCCTCACTGAGCAGCGAATATGCGACTGTCTCCGGTTTCGCACTCGGCATAGACTCGCTTGTACACAGCCATTCAATCAAGAATGACATACCGACAATTGCTGTTACAGGCAGCGGTTTTGCAGTCAATTACCCTTCCGGTAATTCACACTTGAAGAAGCATATCATTGAAAAGGGGCTTATGCTCAGTGAATATTCGCCATTCATAAAGCCCTATAAACATAATTTTATCAAGAGAAACCTTATTATTGCATATCTGGCTGATATTGTCATAATAACGAGAGGCACTTCAAGAAGCGGGACACTCTCCACATTGAGATGGGCTGAGAAGCTTGACAGGGAAATATACGCTCTGCCCGGCAATATCAATTCCAAGCTCTCATATGCACCCAATTATGCTCTGTCAAGGGGAGCACGCCCCATGCATGATTTGAGTGAATGCGTATTCCTTAAACCGGACAGCAGAGCAGAGGAATCCGTAAGCCCTGCTGAAAGGAAAATACTGAATATTATTTCAAAATACCCCCGTATAGATTCAATGCTGAGGAACAGTGAATACAGCAGGGAGAATCTTTTGAGCATTATAACAAATCTGGAGATCAAGAATATTGTAAGAAGAACAGCCAATAATACCATAGAAATAATGGAGGATATAAATGGAAGGACTGATACCGAAGATTGAGGCAATACTCTTTGCATCAGGAAAACCCGTGTCATCGGAAAAGATAACCAGTGAGCTCGGTATTGAAAAGAGTGTGCTGCGCCGGGTGATTGAGTATCTCAAGGAGAAATACAGTGATGATGAATCCGGTATTCAGGTGGTTGAAGCTGCAGACGGATATCAGATTGTGACAAAACCCCGCTATAATGAGATGCTGAAATCATTCTACGGCAACAGGAGAATAGCCCGTCTCAGTGTGCCCGCACTGGAGGCGCTTGCCATAATTGCATATAAGCAGCCGGTTACAAGACCGGAGATTGAAGAGATAAGGGGTGTAAACTGTGACGGTGTGCTGAAGACATTAATGGAACGCGATTTAGTAACAAGAAGAGGGCATGCGGACCTGCCGGGAAGACCGTCATTGTACTTTACAACCAAGAAGTTCCTTTCATATTTCAAGATCACATCCCTCAAGGAATTGCCCCCCATACAGGAACTGACAGGTGAAAATGAAGAAGAGCAGAAGGTGTTGTTTGATGAAGATGAGGATTAATAAATTTATTGCCGCACATACCAATTATTCGCGCAGGAAAGCGGATGAACTGATAAGGCAGAAGAGGGTCAAGGTCAATAACCGTCTGGCAAAGGTCGGGGAACAGATAGACCCTGATAATGACAGTATTGCTGTTGATTTCAAAATTCTCAATCCCCGGAAACAGAAGATGGAATATTACTGTATCTATAAACCCCTCAATACAATTGTGTCAAAAAGTGATGAAAAGCACAGGCCTGTTATCTATGATACACTGCCGGACAAGTTCAGGAAATTCAATCCGGCAGGCAGGCTGGACTTTGATTCAGAGGGCATACTCATAATGACGAATGACGGGGATTTCCTCAATTATATCATCCATCCCTCTTCAGAGGTTCAGAAGGAATACAGGGCTAAAATATTCGGGAGGCTTGGAAGTGAGGAGATGGAGCGCCTGAAAAGGGGAATCCATTATCAGGGTGAAACATACAGGCTGGACACAGTGGATATAGTTTCGTATAATAGGAATACGGACAAATCGGATATAAGAATTGTGATTTCACACGGGAAGAACCGGGAGATCAGGAATGCGCTCAAAGCAATAGGGCATCCTGTAATAAGCCTCAAGAGAACAGCTGTCGGTAATATTGATCTGGAATTTCTCGGTGCAAGGAATTACAGGAAATTTGACAAATCCTACTTCAAGCCGGAGGTGGAGTGAAGAGAACACTGATTCTGCTGATCTTGATTTCAACTGTTATTATTATTCACGGCAGTGCGCAGTATCTCCGTGATCCAGAAAACAGGGATATTTCCAATAATAATGCAGTGTTCAATGTGAACAGGCAGGATGCAGAACTCAAATATATCTCTCCCGATTCAATTACATATTATATTTTGAGACCGGGCGGCGATACTGTAGAGAACCGCCGCGATTCTCTGGGGATTTACAGAATAGAAGTCCATCCGTCCGGGCTCGGGGAAGGCGAATACTGGATTGAGGTTCTGGGCAGTGAGAAGCAGAAGGAGCTTGATTTTGAGTTTACTGTCAAGAGTTCTGTCAATATAGCTGAATTGATCCTTAAGGTTCTGCTCGGACTGGTTTTCTTCATGATGGGTCTGCAGTTCTCATCCAAGGGCCTTTCAAGAATATCCGGATACAGAATGAAGGAGATACTGTGGAATCTCTCCGATTCACCCATAAAGGGCGGGCTTGCAGGCATTGTTCTGACAATGATGCTGCAGTCATCCACAGCTTTCTCCGTCATGATAACAAGTTTTGTGTCTGACGGACTCATTGGTGTTGTCGGCGCAGTATCCCTCCTTGCCGGTTCTGCAATAGGCACATCGGTGATTGTACAGATCATTGCATTCAATATATCCGTGTTTTCCATTATACTGATAATAACGGGGTTTGCTGTATATGACAGGGTGAAGAAATACAGGGACCTCGGCACTGTCATAATGGGTTTCGGGCTTATTTTCTTCGCTATTCAGACAATGTCCGGCGCAATGATGCCTGTTAGGGATACAGTATTCTTCTCCAGTGTGATAGATTTTCTCCAGAACAATCTTATACTGCTCTTTGTCCTTACATCAATATTCACATTTTCCGTCCATTCATCTGCTGTGGTGATTGCCCTTGTCATGGGGCTTTCAGCAACCGGGAAAATACCATTCAGCGGTGCTGTTGTAATGATTGCTGCTGCAAACCTGGGTACGACATTCACAGCAACAATGGCTTCATTCAGGGGAAACAGGCAGGCTAAATATGTTACAATTATCAATGCTGTAATGAAACTCGCAGTGGGTATTGTGTTTGTCGCTATAATGTTCTCTCTTGAAAGCGTATTCACGGGCATTGCCCAGACATCAAGGGGTATTGCCAATCTGCATCTCATATTCAATATATCCTTTGCTTTGATTGTATTAATGCTCATGCCCCTCATAGCATACATAGGCAGGAAGATCAAAGAGGGTGAACAGACCATTGTGGACAGGACCCTGATTGGTGAAAGCATGAATACAACTCCGACACTTGCAATGGGCCATATATTCAATGAAATTGTGAAAATGGCTGAGATAGCACACAGGATGGTGGACCGCTCATTTGATGTATTCAAGACCAATGACAATAATCTGAGGAAGGAACTGATTGCACTGGATGATGAGATAGACCAGTATGAGAAGGAAATAACACTGCTTCTGGTGAAATTATCGGAGGAGGAGCTCACCTCCGGATGGTCTGCAAAGATCAAATCCATGCTTTTCATTGTTGATGAGATAGAGCACATCGGTGATATTGTCAGCAAGAACCTCATGGTCAGTGCAAAGAAAAAGATTGAGAATAATTATTTCTTTTCCGATGAGGGATTTAGTGATATCAAGTTAATGTATTCCGAAGTGCTTGAGACAGTGCGCAATGTCCTCTCCCTCATGACAATATTCAATGAAGAGGAAGCTGAACAGCTTCTCAAAAGAAGGGAAAAGGTGCTTGCCACATTGAACAGGCTTCATGCCAAGCATCTCGGGAGAATGCAGAAGGATATCAAGGAATCAATTGAAACATCAACACTGCATCTGGATATTCTTTCGGATTATGAGAGAATCAATTTCCATTCATACAAGATATGTTTTTATATTATTGAGAAGGAAAAAATAAAATAATGGAGGATATGATGATAGAGGGTGTGAAATTCAAGGAACTTATCATGCACAATGACGAGAGAGGGCGTCTGATGGAGATACTGAGAAATGATGATGATGCGTACACTGAATTCGGACAGGTTTATATGACCACTAATTATCCCGGAATTGTCAAAGCCTGGCACTGTCATGAGAAACAGACAGATTATGTCACCTGTATATCCGGTATGATAAAGCTGGCTCTGTATGACGGCAGAAAAGAATCATCCACATACCGCAGTGTTGAGGAATTATTCATTGGTGACCATAAGAAGAGAATGGTTATCATACCTCCCGGTGTATATCACGGGTGGAAGAACATAGGCACTGATGAGTCCATTGTTGTTTCTGTTATCACCCGGACATATAATCCCGAAAACCCCGATGAACTCAGGCTTCCCTATGATACAGACAAAATACCCTATTCATGGGAAGTTAAAATGGGATGATTATGAGCAATGAGATTCTCTGGATTATTTTCCTTCTTCTTGATCTGGGTGTAACAACATTAATATTCAAGTATTTCAGGAAAGAGGGTTTGTATTTTATCATAGGAATCAACATCATACTGTGCAATATACAGGTGATGAAGGTTGTTGAGATATTCTCCGTAACTGTGACACTGGGCAATATCATGTACGGCTCAATTTATTTTGCAACTGACCTTCTCAATGAATTCTACGGCAGAAAAGAGGCATACAGGGGAGTTATTGTGGGGTTTATTGCCCTCATTATGATGACAGTGTTCATGCAGCTGTCACTGATGTTTACCCCTGCTCCGGATGATTTCATCAACCCGGCTCTTGTGGAGATTTTCTCATTGATGCCGAGGATTGCGCTTGCTTCAATAACAGCCTATGCTGTGTCACAGATACACGATGTGTGGATTTACAGTATTTACAAGGCAAAGACAAAGGGAAAGTATCTCTGGCTGAGGAATAATCTCTCAACAATGGTGTCTCAGCTGATTGATACTGCACTGTTTGTATTCATTGCATTCTGGGGACTCTTCCCGAGGGATGTCTTTATTTCAATTTTCATAACAACATATATAATGAAATTCATTGTTGCTGCCATGGATACTCCGTTCATTTACCTTTGCCGGAAGATAGCAGGAGGTGAAAGATGATATTTACCAGACAATTCAAGATTCTTATCTCCGCTATTATTATCATGATAATATTCATCATTGTCTCAATCAACATACTGATTATTTTCCAGTCAAGACAGATGGATACATTCTACAGGACGGAAGCATCCCGCCTGGCCGGCATGATTGATGATATTGAAGATGGCAGTATAGAACCGCCCTCTTTCATACTGAGCATACATCTCTTTGAAGAAGGCAAGTACAATAACCGTAAGGTGGTTTACGGCAAGGGGGACAGGGATAATCTTGAGGGCAGTAAGCTCATTGAAAATATACCCGGCACTGATTTGAGGATGCTTATTGTGTTCAGGGACATCAATCCTTATTTCAATATCATTATCATATTCAATACAGTGATAATGCTTATGGTGCTCATTGTATTCCTGGGGTATTTCATATACATATATATGTCAAGGAAACGCTATATAGAGAATATACTGTCTATACGCAGTGCAGATGATATTGATATTGTGAGGTCTCAGGTGAATCCGGACGGTGATCTTGTCATTCTCATTGATTTCATTGAGAATTATACCGGAAAATACAAGGAAGAGATCAAGAAACTGAATAATGAAATTGCTTCTATTGAACATCAGAACAAATCATTACTCAACCGGGACATACTCAAAACAGGTATAATAGAGAATATTTCCCATGAACTGAAGTCACCCCTGACAAAGGTGAAGGGCTACATAGAATATATATACGAGGGCGAGATGGGACCGATAAATGAGAAACAGACAGAGGCAATCAAAATCGCATCAAGCAATCTTGAACTTGTTCTCAAGCAGATTGACAGAATACTGCTCTATACAAAGGATGAAATGTATTCAGACGAAATGGAGCAATTCCCGCTCAAGGGTGTTATAAGTGATGTATATGATGCATACAGGGAGGAATTCGCCAGAAAGGACATTGAAACAACTGTTGACACGGAGAATCTCGTTTCTGATGTAAGAGGCACGAGGATGGCCCTCTTTGAGGTTTTTGACAATATCATAAATAATGCCTTGAAATTTACCCCGAAAGGTGGTAAAATAATAATACAAGCTTATGAAAGACAGTTCCAAAGCAGGATAAATGCTGTAGTAAGAATTTCTGACACGGGAGTAGGTGTGCCGACAGATAAAATTGACAAAATCTTTGAACGTTTCTATCAGGTTGAACAGAATACTAACAGGAAATACAGCGGCATGGGGCTTGGGCTCACAATTTCCAAAAATATCATAGAAAGACACGGCGGGGCAATTGATGTGAATTCATCTGCAGATGAAGGGACAACATTCATTATTCGCCTGCCTGTAATAAATGCGGAGGGATAAAATGAGTGATGAAAAATTGATACTTGTAATTGATGATGATGAAGAGATACTCAATCTCATTGAAATGATTCTCACAAACAAGAATTATAAAGTAGAGACAGCATTGACAGGTGAAGAGGGGATCAAGCTCGCAATAAAGAGTCACCCCGACCTTATTCTCCTTGATATAATGATGCCTGTGATGGATGGATGGGAAATACTCAAAATGCTCCATACAGAGGAGAAGACGAGAAATATCCCTGTGGCAATGCTCACATGCAAAACAGATGTGAAGAACAAGCTCATCGGACTTCAGGAAGGGGCAATTGATTATATCACAAAGCCGTTCTCACCCGAGGAATTGACCTCAAGGGTTGAGAGTATCTTCAATATTTTCAAAAAGGGTTCTGCTCAATGAATGAAAATGACTATTTTAAGCTGCATACTGAGTGGCTGAAGTTCAAGAGTTGTCTCTATGACATGAATACAGGCCTGCCCATAATCAATGTGATTATGGATGACATAAGGAAACTGCTTGATGAATATGACAAACTCGCTGTAATATATGTTGATGTCTCCAAAGACATAGAGTCATTATACGGATGGCAGGTTTACGACAAACTCATCAGATTGTCCGTAAACAGGCTCAATTCCCTCAAGAAGGAAATGCTGCCTGCCAGTTCCATAATTTCTCTGACCAGTGTGCGTTCCGGAGAGGTTGTCATAATTTTCCCCACGGACAAATCAGGCAATACACTCTCTGTAGCATTGGTGGAAAAGCTTATTCATAAGATGAGCTCAACTCTGGAGAATGAACTGCCCGGATGGGAGCCCGATTATGTGTTTGCAACAAAAATATTCAGATTCGGATATTCATTCCTAAAGAAACAGACAGTAATGAGAACAGAGCGCCTCATATTCTCGGCAATTCAGAAATCCAAGCGGCTTGTTGAAATGCAGAAGAAGGAGTCGCGCCTGGACAGGGATCTGAATCTTGAATACATTATTGTCAATAATGAGATTGATATGGTCTATCAGCCCATAATATATATGGATGACCTCTCAGTGCTCGGTTATGAAGCCCTTGCAAGGGTGGAGAATGCGGGTTTTCTGTCCAGTACGGAGATACTCTTCTCCTATGCTGTGGAAACAGATATGCTCCTTGATCTTGAGCGGATCTGCAGGACAAATGCAATAAAGAGGATACCCGGCAAACTCAAGGGCAAGAAACTCTTTCTCAACAGTTCAGCCAAGGGTATATACGACCCTGAATTCCAGTCACGGAAATTTGACAGCTTTTTGAAGGACAATGGCATGTCCAATGAGGATGTTGTTATTGAAATAACGGAGAGGCTTGCTGTGTCTGATTACCATGCATTCACATCATCCATAAAGATACTTAAGGACAAGGGTTACAAGATTGCAATTGATGACATGGGGGCCGGATATTCTTCACTCAGGACAATTGCGGAAATCAAACCGGATTATCTCAAATATGACATGGCTCTCATTAGGGATATACATCAAAATCTTATAAAGAAAGACCTCCTTGAAACATTGATACCATTCACAGAGCGTCTCGGTGCAAATATAATAGCAGAAGGCATAGAAACAGAAAACGAATACCATGTACTGAAGAAACTGGGAATAAAATTCGGACAGGGCTATTATTTTGCCAGACCTTCATACCCGTTCCCGGAGATCAAGGTAAAGCCAGTAGATTAAAGTGACAATCAGAATACTCCCCGAAAAAGTTTACTCACTCATAGCAGCAGGTGAAGTCATAGAGAGACCGTCTTCTGTTGTAAGAGAGCTTATCCAGAATGCCATAGATGCAGGCAGTGATTCCATTGAACTGATACTGAGTGCAGGGGGCAGGGATTCCATCAGTGTCATAGACAATGGTGCAGGAATGGATAGGGAAGACCTCCTGAACTGCATAAAACCACATTCAACAAGCAAGATTGCCCGTGAGGGTGACCTGGAGAGCATCAATACATATGGTTTCAGGGGGGAGGCCCTCCATGCTGTTGCCAGTGTGTCACGGCTGACAATTGAGACATGCCTGCACAGCAGTGAAACCGCATATTGTCTTGAAACCGGGTTTTCGGGCAATACGGACATCTCCCGGACAGCCAGGCAGCCCGGAACAACCGTGACTGTCAATGACCTGTTCAGGAATATGCCGGCAAGGAGGAAGTTCCTCAAATCGGATTCAGTGGAGGCGAATCATTCCATGCATCAATTCATGATGTATGCACTGGCAAATGAATCAATCAAATTCCGGCTGAAGAACAATTCCTCAATAGTGCACAGTATTGAGAAACATTCAATGAAAGACAGGGCGGAGTATATTGCAGGCAGTGAATTCATTGACAATTCATACAGTGTTGATTTCTTCAGCAATGATATGCATATTACCGGATATGTGGGCAAACCGGACATATTCTCGGATAAAAGGACACGCATCAATCACATGTTCGTCAACAGGAGATATATTTACAATCCGCTCATAAGAAAAGCCCTTTACTCTGCATTTGATTCACAGCTCTCACACCGTTATCTGCCATTCATAATATTCATTGACGTACCGCCTGAACTGATTGATGTGAATATACATCCTGCAAAGAGGGAGATAAAATTCAAGAATGAGAAGGCGGTATTCCCCGCAATCATCAATGCAGTGCGGTCAGCTGTTCAGGTCAGAAAGGCGGTTGACAGCAGGAATGCATTGGGAATTGTGCCGGAAATGGAGGACAATAGGGAAGACAGTGAAGCAGTTTCACTCTTTTCTGAAGAGAGCAGCACCCTGACAACATACAGTCGGCAGCAGACATCACAATTATGGCAGTTCAATAAATCCTATATAATCACCCAGCTCAAAGACAAGCTGTATGTGATTGACCAGCATGCTGCCCATGAGAGGATTATGTATGAGCGCTTTGCAGACAGCAGTGACCTGACCTCTCAGAGAATGCTCTTCTCAAAGACAATAAAGCTGGACAGTGAATTGATGGAGATATATGAGGAGAATGAGGATTATCTCAGATCAAACGGATTCATTACGAGGAAATTCGGCAATGACATAATACTGCTTGAAGGAGTCCCCTCAATCATTGAATCCAATTTTACAGAAAATGATTTCACGGGCATACTGGAGGATTTCAGTTCAAACAGGACAATTGGTTCAATTGATGATATGCTTAAGCTCATGGCATGCAGGACAGCGATAAAGGCAAACACAGTCCTCAGTCAGGCGGAAATGGCAAAGATACTCTCAGAGCTCTTCAGATGCGATAATCCGTATGCCTGTCCGCACGGGAGACCCACTGTAAGGATATTTGAGACAGATGAGATAGAGCGATGGTTCAAGCGCACATAGACCTTCTCCTGGGCCCGACTGCATCAGGCAAAACCCTTTATATTGAAGACCTTTCAAAACATAATGAATTTGAAGTGATAAACTGTGATTCCAGGCAGATATACAAATACCTTGACATAGGCACAGCAAAGCCGCCTGCATCACTGCTCAGTGAAGTGCCCCATCACATGGTTGATGTAACTGAGATTGACAGGAGCTTCTCTGTAGGTGATTTCCTGGATATTGCACTGAGGGAAATTGCCGCTGAAAAGCGCATTATAATCAGTGCAGGCACACCCTTCTATATCAATATACTGATAAACGGCATCAGTGATATACCTGACACAGACCCTGAGGTTAGGGCAAGAACCCAAGAACTGGAAGATGAGAAGGGGCTTGATTATCTCTATGACATGCTCTATAAAGCAGACCCTGCAAGGGCACTGGACCTCAGTCCCAATGATTCACAGAGAATTAAACGGAGTATAGAGGTGTATCTCCAGACAGGCAGACCGATATCCCATTTCTACAGGAACAAGAGGAAGTTCAATATTGCATTTGACTCCGTGAAATACCTCAATTGGTCAAGGGCGCAACTACAAGAGCGGATAATCAAAAGAACAGACAGTATGATTAATGGCGGGCTTATTGAAGAGACAGAGCATATAACAGACAGATATTCTGCGGAAATACTGAGAAATAAGAAGATAATCGGATATAATGAGGTGCTTGACTATCTTGAGGGAAATTCTGACAGAGACAGAATGCGGGAATTGATTATCTCAAATACTATGAAGTATGTGAAAAGCCAGCTCACATTCTTCAGAAAGATACTGCGCCAATTGGACACCAGCATTATTGATTCAATATAAAGTGTATTGTTCACATTACACTGTAATACCCCTTTGACTCAAAAAACAACAAACTCATCATAAATCGCAGAATAATTATACTTAGAATGGTATGAGTATTGCATAATATAGTGATATAAAAGGAGATAACATGACAACACTAAAAAATACCAATGAGCAAAGTCTGACGCAGGATTTAAAGACAGAGAGGCATTACAGTGAAGATGATCTGCTGTATTATGCGGAAAAATTCTCAATGGGAATAGACCTTGACCTGCATCCTGAGATTATGCCCGATATTCTTCCCGGGAGTTTCATGAGGCAGAGAAACATTGTGCCTGTTGAAATCAATGACAACACAATAAAAATTGCATCATCCGATCCTCTGGACTGGGAGACAATAAAGGATATTGAGTTCATAACAGGCCTCAATGCAGAGATAATCCTAACCCATCAGAGCAATATAACAGAGGCAATTGAAGAACGGATGGGAGCAGAAGACATCTATTCTGAAAATGAGGGAATTCTTGACATAGATATTCTCAGTCAGAAGGAGGATAATGTCTCTGAAATAAACAATCTTCAGGCAATAGCTGAGCAGCCCCCCATAATACGCCTGGTCAATATCATACTGATTGAAGCAATAAGAGGCAGGACTACTGATATACACATAGAGCCGAGGAAGGACTTTGTCAATGTGCGGTTCAGAGTGGACGGGCATCTTGAAGAATATACAAAACTCTCCAAGAAACTTTCAAGCAGTATAATATCGCGCATAAAAATAATGTCACAGCTCAATATCTCAGTGAGGAATAAACCGCAGGACGGTTCATTCACAATAGCTGTCAATAACTCCAATGTGGATGTGAGGGTCAATACAATGCCTTCATTATACGGTGAAAAGGCTGTATTGAGGCTTCTCAATAAGGGTGATGTTAATATTGAACTGGACACTCTCGGGTTCAGCAGCCAGTCACTTCAAAGCATCAGACAGATGGTGGACAGTCCCAATGGCATCATATTTGTTTCAGGACCCACAGGAAGCGGTAAGACAACAACACTCTATTCCATAATCAATGAAATCTCTTCAGATGACACGAATATAGTGACAATAGAGGACCCCGTGGAATATAAACTTGAAGCAGTCACACAGACGGATATATCAGGCAATCCCGACATTACATTTGCATCCGCACTGAGAGCACTTCTGAGGCAGGACCCTGATGTCATATTACTCGGTGAGATAAGGGACGAGGAAACAGCCAATATTGCTGTTCAGGCTGCAATAACAGGACATCTTGTCCTGACGACAATCCATACCAATGATGCTGTTTCAGTAATAAACAGACTGAGGTCAATGAATATCAATCCGGACATGATATCCGATTCCATTCTGGGTATAATCGCGCAGAGGCTTGTCCGTAAATTAAATACTGACGGCCATTCAAAATACAGGGGCAGAACTGTCATTGAAGAGGTTGTAAGGTTCAACAGTCAAGTGAAGCAGATGGTTGAAGACAATGCAAAGATTCATAATATCAAGAAATATCTGATTGCTGACGGATTCAAGACAATGCAGGAGAGCGGTCTTGATAAAGTGAAAGAGGGAATAATTGACATGGAGGAGTTGAAGAATGTAATAGATATGCCGGATGACCAAAACAGTGATGATGAACAATCCACTGATAATAAATCTGATTCAGCGCAGGGTGACAGGAGAATCCTCATTGTTGATGATTCACGCACAATAAGGATGATGATAAGACCTCTCCTTGAAGACAATGGTTATGAAGTAATAGAATCAGAAGACGGTTCATCGGCACTTGATCTAATCAGCCAGAAGAAATTTGATCTTGTGATCCTTGACCTGATGATGCCCGGTATAGATGGCTTTGAGGTGATAAAAAGAATAAGGGAGAGCAGTCATAACAATGATTTAAGAGTCATAATGCTGACATCTGACAATGTAATGGAAAATGAGCTCAAGGGATTCAATCTGGGGATTGATGAATTCATTCCCAAACCCTTCATGCCTGAGAAGCTAATGGCAAGGGTCAATGCCATAATGCGCAGGATTAACTGACACAGGACTGCGAATAGAACCCCACCTTAATCTATAATTCCTCTGCCAAGCCCCAAGTACAGTAGTTGAAAATGTTGAAACTTTTAACTTTATTTATTACTATACTTAAAGGTTTTTATGGTATAATTGTGCTTCAATACGGGGCATTTAACTCCGGAATTTTCTACGGTTTCAACTACTGTACTTGGGATTTGGATTCAGTTTTACAGATTACTTTTATTTTCACTACCTGCATCTGTCACCTGTTTCTAAATCAATGAGTCTCCGTTGTAATAATGATCTCATACCTAATATTATGAAGAGTATCCTTACAACCTCGTTATTCCTGTCGTAAACTTGTCTCAAAGGTGTTCGCATAGTCTGCAGATAACATCTTAACTTTACAAGCCCCCTGATTGAATACACTTACAAAGACCGGGTGTTGTTTTTGTTGCTTAAACTGCCTAAAAAATATTAAGTGATATTATTCATGAACTTACACGGTGTTTACCGATTTGTTATAAAATCGGTCATTATACGGGGTTTATGCGGGTTTCATGAGATAAAGCAACAAAAGCAACACCCGGTCTTAGTAATAGAGAGAGAACATTTTGTAAAATA
>JAWOBN010000083.1:0-3508 GCA_046484245.1 bacterium
AATTAAGCGGTATTACAAATCGCAGGTACTATATGTACTCTCATAATTTTGCTTTAGCTACTTAATTATACAGAACAGAATATGATCATGTATGACCAACCAGCATCTCAAATCTAATTTCAACATGTGTCCTTTTGCCCCTTATTTTGTAAAAACACACTCCAAATCCCAGGGACGGTCCTTGCGATTTAAGCAATTTCTGCCCCGCTATTTAACAACTTACAGTGATGGTCTATTTAAGTGATATTAATTATGCACTTACAAAATTATAATTTTGTCAATTTGTGCAAATTGCAACCACCGTCCCTGGGATTTGGACAAAATGTTATGTAATTGCATAAATAACAGGGGTTAGACGATATTTGCAGGTGTTTTACGGTTTGGTGTCTGATATCTTCATTTTTTGCACTTCAATTATCCTTCTTTCGGTTATCCTGCATATTTTTTTACCAACTCTTTTGGAGATGAACCAGTCATTTCAGCATATTAGTCCGTGAATATAGGCAGTTACTTTCATCATTTTCAACAACCGTACCCGGGATTTGGAGCTTTGGGGATAAATAAAAGCCGGGCAATGCCCGGCTTTTACGCGTTATTTCAATATTGTGAATTTCTCACTTGTTTTGCTGCCATTAATCTTGAGGAAGTATATTCCTGCATTATACTCACTGCAGTCCATATCTATTACAGAGCCCGGTTTGACATTTCTGAATGTCTTCACAGTCCTTCCGTCAATGGATATCAGTGAAATATCTGCATAGTTCTGTAAACTTACAGTGAATGAGAGTTCTCTATTGACAATCCTGCTGCTCAATTTAATGGAAGGTCTATTGTCTGCATCAGCATACTGCCTGTCTTCAATACCTGCAACAAGATTTGTCCTGAGGAATATACCTACTACTTTGTCAACAGGATTGCCCTGCGCTAATGCAAAGAGCACATCCATGTTGCGGAAATCACCGCAATAAGACAAACCGCCTGCTAAACCGTCTGTCAAGCCTGAAGGCAGATATGTCGTGGATACACCGGTCTGCTGCATTGAATCAATATCCGTCTGAGCAATATAGAGTCCTCCATTGTCCTGTGTATGCCACCAGAGGCAGTTGCCCTCCAGGGAATCACTGTCATAGGCACCGCCGTATTTACTCAATGTATTTGTAATTGATGTGTCAATCAATGCACTGTCCTTACTGAATTTTGAGAATGGGCTGGCGAAATTGGCTGTATAAAAATACCCTGTTGACGGATTATACGCAAGTGCCCTGTTGGGGTTTTCGGGTCCCGGGAATGCGCCGTAGTAATCCAATGTGCCGTTTATAAGGTCAATGCCGAATTTATCCACACTGTCATTGACAGAAGCGTAGAGTGTATCAATTCTCGTTGAATCCCTAAATACACCGTCCCATGTGAGGTCTCTCCATCCCCATCCGGTAGAGTGATAAGGCTGGTCTAATGACCATATAAGTGTTCCTGCTGTATCAACAACATAGACTTTATTTGTATCCGATCCATTATTTGCACCTGTGATATAGAAATACTCTCCGTCAAATTCTACTCCCAGAAGGCGGTTATCACCGCAGATGGACTCTGCCTCCATCTCAAAGATAATGTCGCCGAATGCTGCTGTTGTCCTGTGATAGATATCCATTGTATCATTTGCCGGATTCTCATCCGGTGTTGTAATAAACACATTTGTATAATAGACATGGCCTTCATTGAATGTCACAGTTCCGAAATCATACAGTGTATCAGAAATCGGCATGATGCCGGTTAAAGAAACACTGTCATAAAAAATACTGTTCCACATATCGGTTGTATCATATACAATTGCCTTTACCTGACAATCAGCAGGCACACTGCCGAGATTGGCAATTTTGACAAGTAAGGGATAATCTCCCCTCGCTGCAATAACAGGCGGGCTGTCAATTACAGTAACAGCCATATCCACAACAGTATCTGTATTGCCGCCGTATATTATCATGCCTATCTCCCTGGGTCCGCCGTGTACAGTGGTTGCTGTAGTCCAGTCGGGATAACCGAGTATATCACCCCTGAAATATGCCTCCTGATTATTGCCTATCCCGTCAGCTGCCAATAGACCTGTCTGTCCATTGGTTGAGAATATATTGACAGGCAGAATGCCTATCCAGTATGTCTTATTGCTGTCAAGATAAATGGGGGGATTAAAATAAAGGTCCACATGGCTGCTGTCAGGTGCAGAAAAGGAGCTGCTGTCAACAGGATATTTAAACAATGCAGAATCCTTGGGCATTGCAACAAGCCCGCTGTCCTCATAAATACACACATAGAACAGACCTACTGAATCCCAGGATGAAAACCCATTCCAATTATTCCACCATGTGGTAATGGAATCAATGAACCATCCGAATTCATTTACTTCAATATCATCAACAAATTCCATTATGAACGGATGAACAGTGTCAAGCTGAGATGCATGTCCTGAAGCTGTTGTTGTGTCAACTAATTGCTGATAAATCAAATATTTTGAGCCATAGAGAGGTTTAACAACTGCCCCATTATCCGGACTGCCCGGACTGTTCACCTGTAATCTCTGCTTGTAATTGGAGTCAGCATCATTATTGCCTGCAAACAATGCCAGTGCAATAATAATGATTAGAAATGTAAAGAGAATTCTTTTTTCCACTAAGCCCTCCTTGTGGTTTTGGATATTATAGATGAAACTTAATAGAAATGCAATAGTATATTGTATAGTGGGTTTTAACATAATACTGATGCTCATACAGGCAAACCCCATTATAAGTGTTTACAAAACTTTCTTTATAATATAAAATATGGCTTATGGAAAAATTTATTGATATACTCAATGTATTCACTACAAGGAACAGAATAAGGATCTTCAAGCTTGTGAGCAGGAAGATGCTTTCACTTAAGCAGATAACCGATGCTACAGGTATTGACAATGATGAAGTCCGCCAGTCGCTTGACAGATTCATTGATATAGGACTCATAAAACAGATAGGCAGTGATGACAATGCGCTCTTCTTTGCCAAATCGGAAGATTCACTCTTCAATCCCCCACTGCAGGGTCTTGTGAGGATTCTGAAGAATTCCTTCAATAAGGACAAGCAGGTCATTGAGGATTTCAGAAGGGTTAACAGGATAAAGGAATGAAGGATAAGATATCCATTGCAGGTCCTGAGCTGCGCCAGGTGCTGAAGGGCCCTGCCCCTGAGAGCAGGATAAGGGAGCTGTTCAGGGAACTGCATCCATTTGAGATATTCTCACTTATAGAGGGCATGGAGTATGATGAGATTGCAACCATTATCCAGTACATAAGATTCCCCAAGGCAGCAGAACTCTTTGAATATTTTGATGAGGAAGAAGCACAGCAGATATTCCATCATTTTGACAAAAAGAATATGATAAGGATGATTGAGGAGATGTCATCAGATGACAGGGTTGACCTCCTCAAAATACTGGATGAATCCCTCGTGCAGTCACTAATGCCTCTTATCGCACAGGCAGA
>JAWOBN010000093.1:0-11685 GCA_046484245.1 bacterium
TGAAGGGAATCTTCCCGAGAATCCCGATATGATCAATTTGTAAATTTAAAAATAGCATGATTTAATAACAAATGATAGCGTTTGGAGAGAAGAATCAACAAATCGAAGGACCGTCCCCGGGTTATATGTTCCCTAAATTCTTTCTTTCCTTGCCTGAGCAGGTATTTATGCTATAATTTGTCTATACTATAGGAGGAACAATGAAGAGAGTATTTACAATTGTATTATTCATAATTATAATCCCTGTCATGCTTTCAGCAGAAAATGAGGGATTTGACACAGATTATTTCTACATATATGCACCTGACGGCTGGCAGACAGGAGCTGAAGGGGACCATTTATTTTATCTGTTTTCGCTCAATGGTAATTACTTTGTACAGATTGACAGGGTGGATGCATCAGAAGATTATCCGGATAGGGAAATGGAGGATATTGATTTCAAGAATTTCACTCTTGAAGATAAACAGGGACTTCTGGCACAAGTTGCTGCTGATATTAATGTGGTATATGACGGATTTGAGCTCATTGACAAGGATATTCTGGAGATAAACGGCATGGAAATGCTCCTTGTCTACTGCACTTTTAAAAATGATGAGGATTTACAGGTTTCTTGTGCACGTGGAGTCACTTTAAAAGAGGGATATTATTATGTTGTGACAATGCTTGCAAATGGAAGCGAGTTCTCTCAAGAAGCAGAAGAATTATACGGCAATATGCTGGCTTCCTTCACAGTAAAATAGGAGAGTATATGTCCAAAGACAGAAAAATAATTCTGGTTACCCAATGCCTTATCAATCCTTACTGCAGGGTTCACATGCTGGGCCAGAACTTTCCACTTACACATGAACTTACAGATTATCTCATAAGCAGGAAAGTGGGTATTATTCAATATTCCTGTCCTGAGACAACTGCCATGGGTTTGATGCGTAATCCCCAGGGAAGGCAGCAGTATGATAATGTATTCTTCAGGAATCACTGCAAGGAACTTCTAAAAACCCCCATGCTTATGGTGAAGGAATTCTTGAAGAACAATTACCGTCTGACATGCTTTATAGGCCTGGAGAATTCACCTACCTGCGGAATTCACTGGGGCAAGCATAAGGTCAATAAATACAATACTGAATCACCGGTGCCACTGGATACCCCAACAGATGAGGAACCGGTTCTCATGGGAATCATGGCTGAAATACTTATGGAGGAATTGAGTGCTGAAGGTATTAATGCCCCCTTCCTTGAATTGCCTGCAAAATCACCTGCACAGTCAGATAAAAGAAAGAAATTCTGGGAGGATCTGGAATCTGCACTCATAAGACCCGACAGCGGATAAACCGATAATTCATTTAAATTTCAATAAATTCTATTGACAATTCCCTGTAATATAATATAATAAAAAACTCTATTAAATATGGGCGGATAGCTCAGATGGTTAGAGCGCCGGTCTCACATACCGGAGGTCACAGGTTCAATTCCTGTTTCGCCCACCAAAAAAGGAGAATAGGTTGGGGCAGTTGCAAAAACCTGAAATAGAATCAATTATTGAAGTGTACCAATCGGTACACTTTTGTTTTATATGGAGGTATTATGAATGAAGTTATCAGTCAGCTCTACCAATTGGCGGAAATTGACAATGAAATATTTGAAATCAAGAGACAGATGGGAACATTGCCTGAGGAGAGGAAAAGACTTGAGAGTGAGCTGAATGTGGAGATATCGGCTATCAATAAACTTAAAGAAGAAAGAGAAAAGCTTGTGGAAGAGAATAAGGAATTGGAAGAAAAAAAGCAAAAAGCATCAAAGAGAATAGAAGAGGACAAGGAGTATCTCAATGATGTTAAATCAAATGAGGAATATATGCGTGTCCTCAATGAAATCAAGCATTCTCAGGATACAATAGATGAATCAGGTGATATTCTTTTCAGAAATCTTTCAAGAATAGAAGAGATTGACAGCAAATTATCCGAATTGGAGCAGCAGAGCAAGGAAGACAGCGGAGTGCAGGCAAAGATTGATGAGATAAATGAAAAATTGAAAGAGGATGAGGTCACATTACTTGAACTGAAGGAGAAGAGAGAGTCACTGGTAAGGCATCTGCCTGAGGATTTGAAGAAACAGTATAAGAAAATTCATAAAAGCAGAAGCGGGCTTGCAATTGTGTTGATTGACAGTGCCCACTGCGCCGGTTGTTTTTCGGAGATACCCGAACAGCTGTATCAGAATGTAAGACAGATGGATGATGTCAATTACTGTATAAACTGCGGCAGAATACTGCTTTGGGAAAAGGATGAAAATTAAACTGTTCACTGACGGCGGTTCACGGGGAAATCCCGGTGAATCAGCCTGCGCTTTTTATATTGAGTCAGAGAAAGGCGAGGTTGTCAAGGGTCATCATCTCGGCATAATGACCAATAATCAAGCTGAGTACATGGGGCTTATAAAGGGTTTGATGTATATTTTCAAGGCAATGGGCGGAGATAACAGAATTGAAATATTCATGGATTCACAGCTGATAGTCAATCAGATAAAAGGCACATACAAGGTAAAGAATGCGGAACTGAAGAAGCTAAATGAACTGGCGAAGATATTGCTTGAGCAGTTCAGTGAATATACAATTGAGCATATAAGAAGGGAATTGAATACAAAGGCGGATGCTGAACTGAACAGAATTCTGGATGAAAATAAGCAAGGAGAAGACTGATGGAAATACTCACAGTTGAAGAAGTGGCAAGATTCCTCAAGATTTCCAGAGAGAAGGTGCTGGAATTGATAGACAGGGGTGAATTGCCTGCAATAGAGATTGGGGACAATTACAGGATTACCAATAAGGTGCTCAATGAATTCATCGGTGATTCAACTGATGAAAGTGATTATGATGTTCTGGAACCATCATTCTATATTCTCAACGGCGGATTGGTTGATGATATAGATGTCAGTTCCAAGGAGGATCTGATTGACAAGCTTGTCAAGGTTGCAATACTGTATAATGACCTCAGTGATGAAAATGAGGAGGAATTCCGCAATCATCTGTTAGACAGGGAGAGCATGTCATCAACAGGTGTAGGGCACGGGATTGCCCTTCTGCATACAAAGGAGGTATACAAAGACCTTAGAAAACCGTTTATCATTTTCGCGCGGCTTGCTGAACCGGTTGATTTTGAGAGTATTGACGGTCAGGATGTTGATATTGTATTCCTTATTGCAATGCCCGACAGGGAATCCCATCTCAAGATAATGGCAGCATTGTCAAAGATGATTCACAAGCAGGATCAATTTATCAATGACCTCAGGGAGAGTCCGCGTGAGCAATTACTGGATATAATCATTAAGCAGGAAAACAAGGTACTGGTTAATGGACTTTGATGAACTGAAATACAGGATAAAAACAGAAAACCCCATTGAGAGTGTTGTGCGCGACTATGTTGAACTGAGGAGGGCAGGCAGGAATCTGAAAGCCCTGTGCCCTTTTCATGATGAGAAAACACCTTCTTTCATGGTATCTCCCGATAAGGGGTTTTATCATTGTTTCGGATGCAAGGCAAGCGGTGATGTGATTAAATTCGTGCAGGACATTGAACATATATCATTCATGGAAGCTGTTGAATTGCTGGCGGAAAGAGCAGGCATTGATATTTCACAGTTTAAGGGCCGGTTCTCAACAGGTGATACAGAGGATATATATGAAGCCAATGAAAGAGCAATGATGTATTACAATAAGGCAATAAAATACAATAGAGAGGCATACAATTATCTGCAGAACAGGGGCATTACAAAGAGAGATATTGACAGATACAGACTCGGATAT
Source organism: bacterium (assembly GCA_046484245.1). GTDB lineage: Bacteria > Hydrothermota > 32-111 > 32-111 > 32-111 > JAXHVG01. Next base: position 3,800 of record JAWOBN010000093.1, read on the forward strand.
GCTGATTATGACAATCCGCTTGTAAAACACATAAAATCAGAGAAGTGGGATTTCAGCCAGTTTGAAAAAGCCGGGCTTATAATGAAGAACAATAATCAGTACAGGGACAGGTTTTACGGCCGTATCATGTTTCCTATTTCCAATCACATGAACAAGATAATCGGATTTGGAGGCCGCATATTAAAAGGCAATGGGCCGAAGTATATCAATTCAGCTGAAAACAAGGTCTTCAAAAAGGGGAATTTCCTCTATGGTCTCAATATTGCAAAGAAAAGTATTTATGATGCCCAAAGCGCGATACTTACAGAGGGCTATATGGATTTCATAGCACTCCATAAAACAGGTATAGTCAATACAGTTGCCCAGCTCGGCACAGCTTGTACGGAAAATCAGTCAAAACTACTTGCAAGAATGGCAGAAAAAATTATAATTATGTATGATGGGGACGATGCAGGCAGGGATGCTGCATTCAGGAGTATACCCATACTGTTAAAGAACAATCTCAGTGTTGAGGTCTTTGTATATGAAGAATACAGTGACCCTGATGAACTTGCATCATCCAAATCAATTGATATGGATTATATCAACAGTCATTCTGTGAATTTTATTGAATATGTTCTTTCTAATTATAAAACGGATGTAACTGATCCTCTCCTCAGGGAAAAGCATGCTGTATCATATATTATCAAAGCGATAAATTCCATTGAGGATACTGTGCTCAGAGAACTGTATCAGAAGAGGGCTGCCCGGAAGCTTAAAATAAGCATGAATCTCTTTGGAACTTCCGGGAAAAAACCGGTGAAGAAGAACAGGCCTGTGAGGAGCGAATCTGAAGCATCAGATCTTTATATTGAGACAATCAGTATGATGCTGTCTTCAGATGAAACAGGCAAGAAATTCTGCGAAGAGCTTGAGGACAGTGAATTCAGGGACATCAAGACCAAGGGGTTCTTTGCTGAAATATGTAATACTCTGCATGATGAGGGACATGTTGATGCAAGAGAGATGATTGAGAATAATTCAAAGGATGAACTGAAAAACCGATTGCTTGAAAGGACACTGTATTATACAGATAAAAGACCTTCAGACAAGAAGATAAACACATACATTCATTTAATAAGAAAACATACTGTAATGAAAAAATTGGAAGAAACCGAGAGAAAAAGAAAACACATTAAAGATAAGGAAGAGATAAAGCGTTTGGATGAATTAATTATACTCCTTAGGAAGAAATTAATGTGAGGAGGATGCTAGATGGCTGAAAATAAAAGTACTAATGTGGATCTGGATGTAATACTCAACTTTGTTGATGAAAACGGTGAATTATCATACAGGAAACTCAATGAATTGCTCAATGATCAATTGGATGTTGAGGATATTGACAATCTTGTGACCCGTATTCAGACACTCGGAGTAGTCCTGGTTGATAAAAAGAAACCTGAAAAGACAAAGAAGAAAAAGAAAAAAGCGGGCAAGGTTCGCGGTACAAAATACGATGACCCTGTGCGGATGTATCTGCAGGAAATGAAATCCATTGAATTGCTCACAAAGGAAGAAGAGGTTTCCATATCAAAAGATATAGAGTACAGTGCCCGTATGATACTTGAAAACCTTCTCAGTATTCCGAGGACATTTGATTTTATTGATGACTATTACAACAGGGTTACTCAATTGGAGGAATCAGTTGATAATTATTTCCATATTGAGGATCCTGAGATAAGTAATGAGCTGTCTCACAAGAAGAAGATAAAAAGACTGAAATCGCTTTACAAAAGCATGAACAGATACAAGAAACAGATAGAGAATGCAATGCGCGGTTATTCCAGAAAGAAGAAGTCAGACAGAGAAAAGGTGGACAAGAAGGTGGAGGGTATATTCGCCAAGCTTACTGACAAGGTCGGCATGATGCAGATAAATCAGTTCAATCTTCAGGATATAATCAGGTATTACAATAAAATAGACAGTGAATTCAAAAAGGAATTGAAGAAACAGGAACTCATTGAAAACAGATTCCAGCATCCTGTTGAAGATATAATCAAGGAGAGCAAGAAGAAAGGCCTGGTCTCCAAGAATTTCCGCAAACTGGGATTCAAGAGAGATGATTTTAATGAAATCGTGAGAGAGATTGAAATGATAGACAGCAGGATAAAGGAACTTGAGGAAGATGTCTATATGTCCTGCAGTGATTTTGTTGAAGCAATGATAAATATCAGGAAGTCAGAGAAGGGGCTTGCAAGGGCAAAACAGACAATGATCAAGTGCAATGTCCGGCTCGTCATTTCAATTGCAAAACGCTACACGAACAGGGGCCTTGAATTCATGGACCTTATTCAGGAAGGCAATGCCGGTCTGATGAAAGCAGTTGAAAAATTTGATTACAAGAAGGGTTATAAATTCTCAACCTATGCTACCTGGTGGATAAGGCAGTCAATCACAAGGGCAATCGCCGATCAGGCAAGGACTATAAGAGTGCCTGTTCACATGATAGAGGTTATGCACAAGGTTGTTAAAGCTACAAGGTCACTCATGCAGGAGCTCGGCAGGGATCCCTCTGAGGAAGAGATATCGGAAAAACTCAATATGCCTGTTGATAAAATAAAGAGTGTTTACAAGATTGCACAGGAAACCATTTCCCTTGATAAACCCATAGGTGACAGTGATGAATCCATCTTCTGTGATTTTATTGAGGATGCAGAACAGAAATCACCCCAGTACAATGCAATGCACTCAATGCTCAAAGAGCGTCTAGACCTTGTGCTGCAGGACCTCACGCCGCGCCAGCAGACTGTTCTGAAACTGAGGTTCGGTCTTCAGGACGGCTATCCCAGAACCCTGGAAGAGGTCGGTGAGATACTGGATGTCACGAGAGAAAGGGTCAGACAGATTGAAGCCAAAGCACTGGAGAAATTATCACACAAGAACAGAGCCGAGGTATTGAAGCCATTTCTTAATATTACATCATGAATTTCATAAAGGGTAAGGTTTGGTCAAAAGGGGAGTATTGCTCATTCCTCGGTTTTGAAGACGGCATCATAGAATATATAGGCAATGAGACCCCTCCCGAATATGAGGACCTGGGTTCACTTTACATATATCCGGGTTTCATTGACTCTCACATGCATTTTTTATATCATGGTCTCAATCTGATCCGCTGCAGTCTCAATGATGCCCGTTCCCCGGAAGATATTTATGAGAAAATAAGATTATATGCTGCAGATAATGCCGGCCGTGAGTTTATTATTGCCGATGGTTTTGATGAAACCGGTTTTGACATTGAAGAGATGCCTGACGGTACTGTGCTCAATGATATGTTTCCCGGTATCCCTGTAATTGCCAGAAGGATATGCGGCCATGTCGGTGTGATAAACAAGCAGGCTTATGAATTAATGAAGGGTGATATCACAGAGTATGACAGTAAGAAACAGATTGTAAGGGAAGGAGCAATACTGAGGCTCAATGATTTTTTCCCTGAAGACATAGAGTCCAAGCTTAGTGTAATGAGAATAGCGGAGCAGGATCTCTTCAGCAGGGGCATTACATCCATTGGGGATATCGCGACATCAGACAGCCCGGCACTGTATGAGGAATTTGAAACTGATCTGGATATTTTCTTCTATTTGCCTTATGAGTATTATAATGAAACATTTTCCTTTTCAGATAAGTCAAATATAAGGTTCAAGGGACTGAAGGTGTTTGCAGACGGCTCAGTAGGAGGCAGAACAGCTGCTTTCAGTGAGAATTATCTTGCAAGCAGTGAATCCGGAGCCCTGCTTCTGACAGACAGCCAATTGAAGGGTATTGTTGAGATTGCTGAGAAAAATAATCTTCAGACAGCTGTGCATGCTATTGGAGACAGAGCCATTGAACAGGCACTTGAAATACTCCCTCCCCGCAGCAGAATAGAGCATTTTGAATTTCCCACTAAAGCTCAAATTGAAAGAACTGCAGACCGCAGTATTTATGTTTCACTGCAGCCCAATTTCATAGGCAACTGGGGGCAGCAGGGCGGAATGTATCAGACACGCCTCCCCTCGTCGCTTTACAGGAGGAATAATCCCTATAGAGAAATTGCGGAAGCAGGAATAAGAGCCGGATTCGGGTCGGATGACATGCCGGTATCCCCGGTTTACGGTATTGAATCTGTTTTGAATGCACCATTTGATTCCCAGAAAATATCTATTGAAAAAGCCCTTGAGCTTTACACAAAGGGAAGTTCTGATATAATGGATGGAAAATCCGGTGTATTGGATATAGGCAGACCAGCTGACTTTGTTGCAGTAAACAGACCCTTTGATGAATATACAAAAGGAGATGAAATGCCCGATGTCGTAAGTACATATAAGAGGGGCAGAAAAGTTTTTAGCCGGGAGGCACAATGATAGTATTCCTTGTTGTTCTAATTGTATTCGTTCTGATTATTGCCCTGAGAGGCATAATAATAGTCAGACAGGCGGAAAACGCAGTTGTGGAGCGCCTTGGCAGATTCCACAAGGTTCTTGACAGCGGAATTCATATTATCTTTCCTGTTATGGACAGGATTAGACCCATTACAATGAAACACAGAATGTACCCCAAGATTGATCTGAGGGAACAGGTGCTTGATTTTGATCCGCAGCCGGTTATTACAGAGGATAATGTAACTATGCAGATTGACTCTGTAATTTACTTTCAGATAGTTGACCCTAAAAAATCCGTTTATGAGATCAATGATCTTATTGTGGCAATTGAGAAACTGACAATTACAACACTCAGAAATGTAATAGGTGATCTGACTCTGGATGAAACACTGATTTCAAGAACCAAGATAAATACGGAACTTCAGATAATTCTGGACGAGGCGACAGATAAATGGGGTGTCAAGGTCAACAGGGTTGAGCTTAAAAACATCAATCCTCCTCAGGGTATTCAAGAGGCAATGACAAAACAGATGAAAGCAGAGAGGGAGAAACGCTCTATTATTCTGCTTGCTGAAGGAGACAAACAATCCAGAATACTCAGGGCGGAAGGGGAAAGAGAATCGGCAATCAAGAGTGCTGAAGGTGATAAGCAGGCTGACATACTCCGAGCAGAGGGCCAGGGCAAAGCCATTGACCTTGTTTTCAATGCAATACATGAAGGCCGTGCAACTGAAGATGTCATTGCTATAAAATATCTGGAAACACTGGAAAAACTGGCAGACGGGAAATCATCAAAGATTTTCATACCATATGAAGCAACAGGTATTCTCTCATCACTAGGTTCAATCAAGGAAATATTCAATGAATCAGAATCATCAGAAAACAAATCAGGCAGAACAGACAATACCGAGCAGTCAGAATAAGATAATATCATTCATCTATCTTATACGGCTGAACAACTCACTGATATCCATACTATCCCTCATTGTGGCTATATATATAGGCAACAGGGGATTTGAAACAGATAAACTGATATTCTCAGTTTTGACTGTGTTTTTCCTCTCTTCCGGCGGAAATATAATAAATGATTATTTTGATATTGAAACAGACCGCATAAATAAACCACAGAGACCACTCATATCGTCAGTATTTAATCTCAGGGTAATATTCATCATGGCAGTTTCAATGCTTTTCTTAGGGATTGTGTTCTCTGTTTTTATAAGCCTTATGACATTGCTTATTGCATTTTCAGCATCAGTACTGCTTTTTTTATATTCGTGGAAACTCAAACGCATGCCTTTTATTGGCAATCTTACAATAGCTTCATTGAGCGGACTTCTTTTTATATATGGAGCATTGATTGCAGAAAATATAACAGCCGGCATTTTCCCTGCTGTATTTGCATTCCTCATGACATTCGGCAGGGAAATAACAAAGGACATTGAGGATGTTGAAGGGGATAGAGAGGCCGGTATGAAAACACTCCCTATCCTCATAGGTGAGGGCAAGACCATGCTCATTGCATCTGTAAACTTTCTTATACTTATCATCGTGAGTTTCATACCGTATTTTATCGGCATGTACAATAAGTGGTATTTCATTATTGTTGTATTCGGTGTTGATATTGTTATTATCATCCTGCTTATCATGTTCTTCCTATTTGATGATATCAAGACAAAGAGATTTGTTAATAATTATCTGAAATATGATATGATAATAGGCCTGTTGGCTGTAATAATGGGGATCAATTGATAGTCAAATCAGTATTACTCGGCATTATACAGGGACTCACAGAATTTCTGCCTGTTTCCAGTTCCGGGCATCTGGTGCTTTTCAGGGAACTACTTCAAATCAAGACAGATAATCTCTTTATGGAGATATCAATGCATTTCGGTTCACTCCTTGCACTTATTATCTATTTCAGGGCAAGAATATTGGGATTAATCGGCGGCGGATACAGGGAGATAACACAGAAAAGAGGCGAGAAGTCCAATCTCCGTTTTATGGGTTTGGTGATTGTCGGTATGATACCTGCTGTAATTGCAGGATTATTCTTCAAAGAACATATAGAGAATGCATTTACCAGTGTTATCTTCACAGGCATTATGTTTCTTGTAACAGGCGGCATAATACTAATAACAAAATTCATCAGTAGTCAGCAGGGAAGAATACACATAAAATCCGCTCTGATAATAGGATTAATGCAGGTGTTTGCGCTTCTTCCCGGTATATCCCGGTCAGGCATTACAATATCAGCCGGTATCTCGGCAGGTGTCAAACGCAAGCATGCAGCTGATTTCTCTTTCTTCATGGCAATGCCATTGATACTGGGGTCATTTATAATGGAGCTGAAAGAGGTCTCAATGCAATTTGAATTTTATATTATTACAGGCATTGTATCTTCTCTGATAGCCAGCTATATTGCTATTGTAATACTGTACAGATTGCTTGAATCAGAGCATTTTTACAGATTTGCCTATTACCTCTTTCCCCTTGGCATATTAACAATAATATACGGGATAGTGAGATGATACTGGTAATATCCGATACACATGACAATGAAAAACTGACCCGAAAGCTTGTTGACAAATACAAAAGCCGGGATGTGGAGGCATTGATACATTGCGGTGATGTGGTGGATTTTAAGCTCTTTGAGCTCCTGAACAGGATTACAGACAATATCTATCTAGTCAGGGGGAACAATGACAAATACTCAGAGGAAACAGTGGCAGAGCTCAGCAGTGCTGGTGTATTATACTCCATACCGCCGTTTTCATTTGTTATTGAGGGATATGGGAATTTTGTGATAATGCATGAACCGTATTTTATTGAGGAGTATATCAACCGCAAGAATGTGGATTTTATACTCTATGGCCATACTCATAATGCAAAGTTCTATGAAAAAAACGGCAAGAAGATATTAAATCCCGGAGCACTGTCATATTTCCTCAATCCCATACCATATTACGCAGCAATATCCCGTGACAGCAGTATAATGCTTCATAAAGACATTAAATAATAATCAATCCAATCTTGACAAAACAGAAAGAATACATATAATATACGCTCACGGAGGATTAGTCTAATTGGTAAGGCAGCGGATTTGAAATCCGCCGGGCATTGCGTCCCTTGGGGGTTCGAGTCCCTCATCCTCCGTATAAAATTCAGACCGCGTAAACCGCGGTCTTTTTTTATTGGAGGATAAGGACTCGAACATGAGCGGAGCGAATAAGTCCGGAGGACTACCCTGGGGGTTTGTTTGCGGTCAGCACTTCTGGGCTTCCAAGAGAGCAGCTAAGTGCGAGCGAAGCGAGCACTGAGTGCCCTCATCCCAGCCATTGGTGATGTAATGATAAAACATGGAGGATGGGGAACGCATCACGAATCACGCAATACGCATAACGATTCGGGGTTTGTTTGCGGTCAGCACTTCTGGGCTTCCAAGAGAGCAGCTAAGTGCGAGCGAAGCGAGCACTGAGTGCCCTCATC
>JAWOBN010000010.1:0-10689 GCA_046484245.1 bacterium
CCGGCAGTGTGTCGGCAGTATCCTTCTTTGCAGCATCCCTCTTCATGGCGGATTCAACGAGATCACCTGCAAGACCTGCTGATGCGGCAAGAATGCCGAGCAGTATAATGTCAATGGGGTTGATGCAGGGCAGCCAGAGATATCTGAACACCATACTGGTGAGAATAGTGAATATCATTCCCCCGAAGAACCCCTCATATGTCTTGGACGGGCTGATGCGCGGAATGATCTTATGTCTGCCTATCATAGTGCCTATGAGAAAGGCGCCTGTATCTGACATCCATACAAGGAACAGAGTGAGAAAGAACAGTATGGATGAATCAAAGGTACTCCTGCTGAGTCTCTGGACAAGCAGCATATGCCCCCCGAGCCAGCCGGTGTAAATAATTCCGAATATTGTTGATGACATGTGGAGAATAAAGAGACGGTTGTCTTTCCTTGTCATCTCATTGACAGCAAGTACAATTATTATTGTTGTGAGGAAGAAATATGCTCTTGTCTGGGTTGCAAAATACATGACCATTGCTATGAGAACAGAGCCGGCTACACCGACCTTGAAATAGGGTTCCAGACCCTTTGCCTCAAGCAAATAGAAGAATTCATAAGCCAGTACTGCTATGAGTCCGGCTGAGAAGAGCAGTACCGGAATACTGCCGTAATCAAACAATAGGAGGAAAAAGGGTGTAAACAGAAAGGATGTAATAAGTCTCACAATGAGATTATTATTCTTTAATTTCTCCAAACTTCCTTTCCCTTGTTTGATATTCTTCTATTGCACTGTCCAGTGCATCTTCGTCAAAATCAGGCCAGAGAAGAGGTGAAACATATATCTCAGCATAAGCCGCCTGCCACAGGAGAAAATTGGATATTCTCATTTCATCAGCAGTTCTTATGAGAAGGTCAACATCGGGAAGGGTTGGTTTGTAGAGATAATCCCGGAACTGTTCTTCATCAATACTGTCTGTGCCTTTGCGGATTATTCTATTGCAAGCATCAGCAATTTCCCTTCTCCCCCCGTAATCAATCGCCAGAACGAGATTGAGCCCCGTATTCTCTGCTGTCTCCTTCTCGGCATTCTTCATTTTTTTGAGCAGTGTTCTGCCGAGGCGGTCTCTTCTGCCAATAAAATCAATTCTCACATTATTCTTATTCAGTTCGGAGACCTCTTTGTCAAGGAGTGATGAAAACATTCTCATCAGTGTATTGACTTCCCTTTTGGGTCTGTTCCAGTTTTCTGTTGAGAATGTGAAGAGAGTGAGATGCTTGATACCCCTGCGGGCAGAATGCTTCACTATCCTGCGTACATTTTCAGCTCCCTCTCTGTGGCCGAATGTCCGCTTCTTATTGCGCTTCTTTGCCCACCTGCCATTACCATCCATGATAATGGCAATATGCCCGGGTAAATTGGAAGTATTCACTAATTTTCCATTATTTCCTTTTCTTTCTTCTCAAGCAATTTGTCTATCTCTTCAATATGTTTATCAGTAAGCTCCTGTATCTTCTTTTCCAGCCTCTTCTCATCATCCTCAGGTATATCACCGTTATTCTTTGCTGTTTTCAGCTCATCCATTGCATCCCTTCTGATATTCCTCACAGCAATCCTGCTTTCCTCTGCAATCTGCTTGAGTGTTTTGATGATCTCTTTGCGCCTCTCCTCAGTAAGGGGTGGTACCCCGAGGCGTATCACATTGCCGTCATTATTGGGTGTGAGGCCTATATTGGCTTTCTGTATCTCTTTTTCAATATCATTGATAACTGTCTTGTCCCAGGGCTGAACCACAATGAGCCTCGGCTCAGGTGTGGATATATTGGCAACCTGATTGAGAGGCGTCTTTGTGCCGTAATAATCTATGACTATACCGTCAAGGAGTGACGGGGTGGCTTTGCCTGTTCTTATCCTGGTCAGCTCACTCTTGTAATTATCAACACTTTTCTCCATTCTTTCATTGGTCTCTTTCTGAATTCTTTCTCTCATTATGCCTCCTTGTTTTAAGAAACAAGAGTTCCTATTTCTTTACCTTCCAGTATCCCCACAAGATTGCCTTCCTTCATGATATTAAAAACAATTATCGGGATATTATTTTCCTTACTCAGTGATATTGCAGTCATGTCCATTACCCTCAGTTCATCCTTTATCACATTGGAATATTCAATTTTATTGAACTTCTTTGCACTCTTATCTGTCACAGGGTCCTTATTGAATACACCGTCAACCTTTGTTCCCTTGAGAACAACATCTGCGTCAATCTCCACTGCCCGCAGCACTGATGCTGTATCTGTTGTGAAGAAAGGATTCCCTGTCCCGCCTGTGAATATTATTATTCTGTTCTTATTGAGATGGGATATTGCCTTACGCCTGATAAACGGCTCTGCGACCTGACTCATATTGATAGCTGTCATCATTCTTGTCCTGCAGTCATTCTGCTCCAGCATATCCTGAAGCACCATTCCGTTGATAACAGTAGCCAGCATACCTGTATAATCCGCCTTGACCCTGTCAATGGATAATTTTTCAACAAGCTCCTTGCCGCGTATGATATTGCCTGCCCCAATGACAATGGCAACATCAGCGCCCATTCTGTGAATCTTTACAATGTCCTCAACAAGTGTCTTGAGGGCTTTCTGTGAAAAGATACCATCCTCATTACCGGACAGTATCTCTCCACTGAGTTTGAGAAGCACGCGTTTGTACTTCAATTTATCGGTCTTCACCCTATTCCCCTATCTTGAATAAGGCGAATCTGTTTACAACAATATTCTCGCCGAATTTTGCAATGTTCTCCTTCACATACTCTTCAACTGTCTGGCCGTCCTGTCCTCCGAAGAATTCCTGTTTGAGAAGGCAATTCTCCTCATAGAATTTGTCAATCTTATTCTCAACAATCTTGTCAATGATATTGTCCGGTTTGCCTGCCTTCTTCATCTGCTCTTTATAAATATCCTTCTCTTTCTCAATGACCTCATCAGGCACATCTTCCGGTGAGACATATTCGGGTTCCACAGCACCTATATGAAGAGCTATCTCGTGCACGAAACCCTCAAATTCCTTATTGCCTGCAACAAAATCCGTTTCACAGTTCACTTCAACAAGCACACCGAGTTTATTATTATGATGTATATATGCATGCACTATGCCTTCCTCAGCTGCCCTGCCGGATTTCTTGGCTGCCTTTATAAGACCCTCTTTCCTCAGTTTCTGAACTGCATTTTCCACATCACCCTCTGTTGCTTCAAGCGCCTTTTTGCATGCCATTATCCCGAGTCCTGTCTTGTTCCTCAGTTCTTTTATCTTATTCATATCTGCTTTCATTTGTCCTCCTGTTTCCTTTTGTCCTTGCTTTCGGATGAAGCCTGTTTTTCCCTGCGGGCTTTCTTCTCGTCTTCCTTGTTCTTCCTCATCATCTTGCCCATATTGACTGCATTGCTCATCACCTTTGAGATCAGTTCAATGGACTTAATAGCATCATCATTACCGGGAATCGGTAGATCAATACTGTCAGGATCGGAATTTGTATCAGTGATTGCAATAACGGGAATACCGAGAAGATTGGCTTCGTGTATGGCAATATTGTGTTTTTTTGTATCTATCACAAATATTGCATCAGGGGCTTTCTTCATATCAATAACCCCGTCAAGGAACTTCTTCTTCTTATTGAGATTCCTCTCCACCTGCAGTCTTTCCTTCTTGACGAGATGATCATAACCGCCTGTGGCAAGCTTTTTCTCGTCCTCCTTCATCTTCCTCAATGTCTTTTTCACTGTCTTGAAATTGGTGAGGAGCCCCCCGGGCCATCTTTCGTGAATATAGAAAGCACCGCAATCCTCAGCTTCCTGCTTTATGATATCCTTTGCCTGTTTCTTTGTACCGACAAATATCATGTCTCCGCCATTGGCAGTCATTTCCATTATACTGTCATGGGCTGTTTTAAGCTGCTTTAATGTTTTGATAAGGTCAATGATGTATATCCCGTTTCTCTCCGTGAATATGTATTTTTCCATTTTGGGATTCCATCTTTCAGATTTGTGGCCGAAATGCACTCCTGCCTTAAGCAGATCTTCAAGCATTATTTTCATGTAGCTTCCTCCTTGGTTTTAAAACTGCCACTGTTTCAGGGAAGAGGACATAGACATGCACCTCTCTTCCCCTGTGGAAACAGTGTGATTGATATAATAAATATTTGAGTTATCTCTTTGAGAACTGATAACTCTTTCTTGCTTTCGCGTGTCCGTATTTTCTTCTTTCTTTTTCCCTGGGATCACGGGTTAGATAACCCTTTTCCTTGAGTATATCCTTGAGATCAGGATAAATCTCCTCTATTGCACGGGCAAGTCCCAGTTTTATTGCATCTTTCTGTCCCGTTATGCCGCCGCCATTGACTTTGGCAAGTATAGTGAGTTTCCCTTCAAGATCGGTTTCCCTGAGCACCTGTATCAGATTCTCCCTGTGATCCTCTCTCCTGAAATACTCCTCTATCCTCTTACCGTTAATCATAATGGCATTGCCGCCCTGCTTCACTCTCACGCGGGCAACAGCATTCTTTCTTCTTCCTGTGTATAATTTCTCAGCCAAAGATAACCTCCTTAGAATGTTAGAGACTCGGGTTTCTGTGCATCATGTCCGTGTTCTTTTCCGGCATATACCCTCAGTCTCGTCAACATATTTCTGCCAAGTGTATTTTTTGGGAGCATCCTCTTCACAGCAAGTTTCACCACTCTGTCGGGATGCTTCTCCATCATTTCCTCAAGATTCTTTTCCTTGATGCTTCCAATATACCTTGAATGTGTATAATATTTCTTATCCTTCAACTTATTGCCGCTGAATGTCATCTTGGATGCATTTATAATAATAACACCGTCACCATTGTCAACATCAGGTGAATAAGTAACCTTGTTCTTGCCCATGAGATATTTGGTGACAAATGATGCCAGTCTGCCGAGCCTTTTGTCTGCAGCATCAACAATATACCATTTGCGTTCTATTTCACCGGCTTTTGTTCTTGTTGTCTTCATTTCTTCTCCTTACTTTCCCTGTTTCTTCAATTCCTCGTATTTTTCATACATCTCAAGCGCCTCATTCGTCCTGCCGAGTTTATTAAGACAATCCGATTTTATCAGATATATAACACTCATCTCCTGCCCTAATTTCTCAAGGAATGCGTCAAATATCTCAAGTGCCTTTGAGTAGTTCTTTGCAGAATAGTAAGCTGCGCCGAGCTGATAGAGTGTATTAGCGTCAGTGTCATCTATCTTATATGCCTTCTCATAATAGATAATGGCATTCTTGTAATCCTTCTGGTCCTGATAAATGGAGGCTATCTTCAACACAGCATCAATGTATATATTCTCCAGCTGCTCCTTCTCCTCCTCATCCATCTTCTCAATCTGGGTCTCAAGCTGCTTGAACACCTTCAGTGCTTCATCATTATAGCCCTCTGCATAGTAGAGCTGTGCAAGCCAGAATTCAACCTGCAGATTATCGGGGTCTATCTTGACTGCCTTCTCCAGATAATCCCTTGCTTTATCATACTCCCTCTCGTCAATATGGTACTTGGCAATATTGAACAGTATGGAGACATCTTCGGGATTCTTTTCCCTTGCTGATTCAACTGCTTCCTTCATTTCTTCCTCATTGCCTGTTTCAGCATAGAGAATGATAAGGGACTTGTCATTAAGTACTGTGTCCTTGACTTCCATTGCTGTCCTGAGCCATGTCTCATAATCATTGAATCTCTCTTTTGCATCCTCGTTTTTCGTGAAACTGAGACCGGCATTGTAGAGTATTGCCCAGTAAAGGCCATAGTCATCACGCATTGTTTCCAGTGTCTTGCCTGTTGTGTCAACTTCCAGTGCCTTGACTAAATTATCTGCTGCCTTCTCATATTCACCCTTGTCTGAATAAGCTCTTCCGAGCCACATATATGCTTCCGGATTATTCGGTTCATTCTTGACAGCAAGCTGGAATTGTTCCAGTGCCTTGTCTGTCTCATTCTGCTGCATATAAATTATACCTGATGAGATGAATTGACTCGTACATCCTGCAATAATTATTACTGTCAGTATTACAGCAGCTATTAATAGCCTTTTCATAAATATACCTCCTGTATATACATATTAAATACCTTAATTTCCTAAGATTAGATATTTTATCAATTTTTACTGCTTTGTCAAGGATATATTCAGATTATTATTCTTCAATATAGAGCGGCAATATCCACATCTCAGAAATATAATCACTGTCATCAGTATTGATTGAAGACCCGGTGACAATATCAGGGGTAATACTGTTGTATCCTTCAAAATAACTCAGTTTAAATGAAATTGCACCATTGACTGCCTCACCGCGCCTCTTGTCATGATGAACAAAGTACTGTTCTGTTGAAGCAGAGTAAACAGTTACCTCAATCTCAATACCGGGCGGCAGTGTTATCATATTGTCCAGCTTGAATGCAGCAGCCGGATTGTCAATAATTGTGTCAATATAACTGTCTGCTGAGAGTTTCACGGAATCAATGGCAACAAGTGAATCCCCCTGCACAATCCCGGATGATACGGATTCCATGCGCCATCCTCCGAAATGATTCTTCACAGTGTCTTTTATACAGTGTGCATAGCGGACAATTGTATCATCATATGCCTTCTGAAGCATTACAGTATCCAGGGAATCATTCACATAATTGATATTGAGATAGCCGGGAATAATGTTTTTAACTGTGACAAAAGCCGAATCATTCTCTATATCTATAATCATGCTCCTTCTCATTGTATCCCTCTGAGCCCTGTACCAGGACAATGCATTGATCGGGGATTTGACCGGCTCTTCCTTTTCACCGAAAGCATAATTAGCAAAGAATGTATTCCTGTATGAATTTATCAGCAATGCAACATTCTCTTCATCAGGCATACTGCCCAGTGAGCATGATACTGCCAGAACTGCAATGACTGTCAACAGCATAAAATATTTCATCAGCTAAACCTCCTGTTTGCAAAACATTATAGCATATCCCCGACTGAAATCAAGAAGGTGCATGTATTATTGTAATATTAATGAATTAAAGGAAAAAGAATCAAGTATATGATTTCTGCTATAAAGAAATAGATCATAAAACTGAGAATCAATGCTGCAATTGACCTTCTGGATGGGTTTGACAGAGCCCTTTTAACATAATTTTGTTTCATGTAATCAGACCATCTCTTCTTATAATACTCAAATATATCATCAGGTATTTGAGCCTGAAGCCTTCTGAATAATTCAATATGATAAAAATGATAATACGGTGATGCGATGGTTCCCTGTAAATCATAGTACGAATACCCGTTCTTATCATATAACGGTAATTTTCTTATCAATGCATTTTTCCCTTTTCTAACAAGTTCCCCTGCTTTATTATCACCTGTTATCCTGTAATATTCATCAATGCACAGCACTGTTGATATCATGCCATTCAGAATGAAAGGCGGATCAATGCCTGGCGAAGCATACTCTTCATACCACCATTCATCTTCATTGATGACAACCCGGCAACCTTTATCTTTAATATCAGTATAAAAAAACGGGATCATCTTTGCAGCATAATTGAGATATTTATCATCTTGACTCAATTTATATGCTCTAACAAAAAGTTGCAGCATCCTTCCTGCTGTTAATCCGCAGGTCCAGCCATTCATAAGACCATATGGCGGCCATGGGAATTTGATCCAAATATCAGGATATTCCCCTGACAAATGCCTCTCCGCTAATTTGTCCGCATATTCATAAATTTTTTGTTTATTTTTATCGGACGTATCTTTCTCTTCATAGATCTTATCAGCAAGCCAGCAAAATATAATTGGATTATACTGATATCCGATAGATATTCCGTCCCGGCTGCTGTAATTATACAGCGGATATCCCTCATCATCAACAGCCATATCTTCATCAAGCTTTATCCCTATAAGACGCTTGTAGAAGAATTGCATCAGCTGCCTTACAATCTGCTCGGTTCTATTCCCGAACAAAACAAGGAGAAAGATAACAGCGAGTAATAATATTAATTGCTCAATAGCTATATTCATTGCATTGAATTATAATCATAACTAATTCTATTTCAAGGGAATATGGCTTCCAACTCCCAGGGACGGTCCTTTATATTGTAGACATTATCATTTACTCACGGTTAATGATTTTATTCAATGTTGTTCTGTGCATACCAAGTGCCCCGGAGATTGCTCCCTGTGAATATCCCCGAAACTTCATTTCCTCTACAATTTTTCTGATTTTCTTTTTTTCTTTTTGACTTCTTAATCTGTGCTTTTCAAATACGTCTTTATCAAGTTTATATTTCTTTAGTAATGTATCTAATAATTTGTTTAATTCATGGATTCTTTTCTCTTTATTTTTACTCTTTTCTCTTCCCGGTTTTCTTTTTAATAATGCAAGATATTCCACTTTACTGCCTATACTATCTTCATAACATTCATAATCCCTTTCCCTTATTTTATTATTATAATTATATTTAACTAATTCCTCAATATAGGAATGACCACCATTATAATATTTCACACTGGAAAAAGGATAATCTCTGAAATCATTTATTTCATCGTGCTCTTGTGGAAGATAGTGAATACTGTTGATCACAATCGGGATATTATATTCTTCATTAAGTATTATATAACTATCGTATCTGCCCTGATGCACATGTCCAACTGTTTCATACTTCTTATTGAAGTATATTGCATAGGCTGTCTCCAGTTTGCTCATAAAAGTCTTCAGGGGAGTATTGTGTCTATAGACCAATAACTGATATTCTGTTCTTGTTACACTGTAAGCAAATAAGCTGATATCAGTGTCATCCAATACCTGTTTCAGAATATTTATAAATGCTCCCATATCATCATTACTGAAAAACATTGGGTTATCTCTCTGTCCCTTAACGATAATTAGATAATGATATCCCTCTTTATCAATCCTCGCTCTTTTCATAATAATATTTTAGCATATAATGTCTACAATTTCAAGGAACGTCCCCGGGAATTGGATAGAATATTTGTAAGGGGAGGTGATTTCGGGGGTTATGGGGGTTTTGGGCTGTTTTGCTCAAAATCTATTTGTATCTTAACCCTCCGTCCCTCCGGTAAGTATTGTTTTCCTTGCACTTAGGAAAAAAGATTGGGCCTCTTGGGTTTTGTAGTCGGGGTATGTCCATCTGAGGTAGTCAAAGCCGTTTTTCTTGAACATGAAGGTTACTTCTGCGAATATGCCCTCGCCCATGTATATTCTGTGGGAGTAATTCTTTGTGGTGAGGAGCTGGACATTGCTCACAGTGACAATGCCGGGGTCAATATTGACCATTCTGTTTGAATGCCTGCGGAATGTATCCTCAAGATTATTGGTCATTATCTTCTTCTCATAGAAATTCTCCGGGTCAGGGGGATTTTTGAAGAGCAGCCATTCCCTTGTCACTTCCCCGCCCAGTTCACTGTCATAATAACCGGAAAATGCGGAGAAATTGAGTGTATCGGAATAATTTTCAATATCGCCGAATATATCAACGAGCTGGGCAACTGCATTATTGCGGTAATTGATGTCATTGTAGAGCAGTCCGGTAAATAATTTCAGTTTCATACAATCAATCCTCTCAGTATATTGCTCATTAAAAATGCAATAAAACAGCCCATTGAGAGGAATGGAATGAATGGTATCTCCGGGTCATTGTTCTCTTTTCGCACAGCATAGTAGAACACTATACCGGTTATGCCTGCAAAAATCAGTGCAAAGAAGAATGCTTCATAGCCGAGAATCAGTCCCATAAGTCCTGCAATATATATGTCAGCTTCGCCCATTGCCTCTCTCTTCATCATCCGTGTTGCAAGAAAGCGCACCACAGCAAACAGCACTGCTCCTGCAGCCAGGCCTATAAGAGCACCGGCAAGGGGCAGCTGATAGCCTGATTCAATGAACTGTATGTCGGTCATATACCTCAGCAGATAGAGCAGTCCTATGAAACCGGCAGGCACAAAGAGAGACCATACATTGATCTCCTTGAAGAAGAGGTCAATAAACGACAGTACAATGAGGAAGGAGAATGCAGCTGTGTAAACAATGAATGAGGCATTGAGGCCTGTTCTGATAAATACTGCAAGGAATACAATGCCTGTAAGCATTTCCACAGACGGATACAGGGGGCTTATCGGCTCTCTGCAGTACCTGCATTTGCCCCGCAGAATCATATATGAAAGAACAGGAATATTGTCATACCACTTGATTTTCGTGCTGCATGACGGGCATGCTGAGGGTGGTGAAACAATGGATTTCTTCCTCGGCAATCTGTATATAAGCACATTGAAGAATGAACCGAACATCAGACCGAGAATGAATATGAAAACTGCATAAATAATTGTCACTGTGACCTCTCTACAATAACCGAATCCCCGCTTATACTTGCGTCAATGGCAAAGGGGAAGAAATCATATTTGCTTAGTTCATTATTGATTACTTTAACTGCCTGCTCTCTGGGCATGTCATCCAGCACTTTATTGAATACCCTGCTGACAATTGCAGTTATGTTTTTTTCCGCCTTTTCCTTTTCATACCTGTTGTCGGAATCCTCATATATTTTTGACCACATCCTCAGGGCTGTCTTGTAATCACCGCCCTTTTCCTTGGATGCTGCTGCAAATGTCTTGCAGTAATAGGGTGCATCGGGTTTTGTT
>JAWOBN010000027.1:0-7863 GCA_046484245.1 bacterium
TCAAATCCCGTTGGAGACGCCATTATAATTCAGGGCGGTTAGCTCAGTTGGTTAGAGTGCTTGCTTGACATGCAAGAGGTCATTGGTTCAACTCCAATACCGCCCAATTTCTACAGGGATAATTATGCAAATCACAATCAATGGAAATGAATACGAAATCAAAGAGGGACAATCTGTCCTTGATTTTCTCAATGAACACAAGGATGTCAAACAGGGCATGAAATACTTTGCACTTGAAATAGAGGGCAATTTCAGGGATTTGACATATATACCCTCAGAGGGTGATGACATAGAATTAATTGATTTTGACAGTGACAGGGGCAAGGACATATACAGGCATTCTGCTTCACATATCCTTGCAATGGCAGTGAAGAGACTCTTTCCCAAGGCGAAACTCGGTATCGGGCCTGCAATTGAAGACGGATTCTACTATGATTTTGACACTGATGAACCATTCAGTGACGAGCAGCTCAAGAGTATTGAAAAAGAGATGAAGAAAATAATAAAAGAGGACATTCCATTTGAAAGAGAGGAATTGAGCAGACAAGAAGCAAGGGAATTGCTCAAAGAGAATAATGAGACATATAAGATTGAACTCCTTGAAGACATGGAAGGGCCTATATCCGTATATAAGAATAATGGCTTTTTTGACCTATGCAGGGGACCGCATATACCATCTACAGGTTATATAAAGGCAGTGAAGCTTCTCCATACTGCAGGCGCATACTGGAGAGGCGATGAACACAATGCAATGCTCTCAAGGATTTACGGAACAGCTTTTTCTGACAAGAAATCACTCAAAAAATACATTCATAGAATTGAAGAGGCGAAGAAACGCGATCACAGGAAACTGGGCAAGACACTGGATATATACTCCATATTTGAAGAGACAGGTTCGGGTCTTGTGTACTGGCATCCCAATGGAGCGACCCTCCTTGAGATAATAGAGCGTTTCTGGAAAGAGGAGCATACAAAGAGGGGTTACAAATTGATAAGGACACCCCATATTGCCAGGTCTAAACTCTGGGAACAGTCCGGACATCTCTCATTCTACAAGGATAATATGTATCTGATGGATGTGGATGATGAGGAATATGTTGTCAAGCCGATGAATTGCCCCGGTCATATAATGATTTATAATACAAAGATACACTCATACAGGGATCTGCCTGTCAAATTCTGCGAACTGGGCACTGTTTACAGATATGAGAGAAGCGGCACAATGCACGGACTGCTCAGAGTAAGGGGTTTTACCCAGGATGATGCCCATGTGTTCTGCACACCTGAGCAATTGAAGGATGAACTGGGCGATGTGTTTGATTTTGCAGTATTCATGATAGAGAGTTTCGGTTATTCCGATTACAGTGTGGAACTCTCCATGATAGACCCTGATGATACTGAAAAATACGCAGGTACAATGGAAGAATGGGAGACAGCGCAGAATACACTGAGAGAGATACTTGTTGAGAAGGACATTGAGTTCAGGGAAATGCCCGGAGAGGCGGTATTCTACGGACCCAAGATTGATATAAAACTCCACGATGCAATCGGCAATGAATGGCAGGGGCCCACAGTACAGTTTGACTTCAATCTGCCCAGACGCTTCAATGTCACCTATGTGGGTGAGGATAATCAGGAGCATATGGTCTATATGGTGCACAGGGCACTGCTCGGATCTCTTGAGAGATTCGTAGGCGGGCTTATTGAACATTATGCAGGCAAATTCCCGCTATGGCTCGCACCTGTTCAGGCGAGGATACTTACTGTAACTGATGAGACTATTGACTATTCAAGAAAAATCGCTAATATATTAAGAGCCGAGGGTATCCGTGTGGAAGAGGATTACAGGAATGAGAAGATAGGATACAAGATACGGCAGTCAGAGAATGACCTTGTCCCGTATATGCTTATAATAGGCAACAGGGAAAAGGAACAGGAAAATATCTCTGTCAGGAGAAAGGGTGAAGGTGATCTCGGGTCAATGAAGACAGGAGAACTCACCGGAAGACTCATATCCGAGATAGAGAGTAAGAAATAAAGAAGAAGCGTAATGCTTCTCGCCTTAAGCTCATGCAAAAAGGCCACATATAGTTAATGAGTTAAAGGCGATGCATTATGCATCGTTTTTTTGTTTAATTTAATCAGGAGGTTAATTATTAGCAACAAAAGAACCAGAATAAACAGGCATATTCATGCCAGTGAAGTTCGGCTGGTTGATGAGAATGACGAACAGATCGGCATTGTTCCGATAGAAGAGGCATTGGAACAGGCGAAAATGGCAGGCCTTGACCTTGTTGAGGTTGCACCCAATGCAAGACCGCCTGTTGTCAGGATCATGGATTTCGGAAAATATAAGTATGAGATGCAGAAGAGAGAGAAAAAAGCAAAGAAGAAACAGCATTCACAGCAATTAAAGGAACTTCAGGTAAGACCGAGAATTTTTGAGCATGACCTTGATATCAAGATAAGGAAAGCGAGGAAATTCTTTGAGAAAAAGTATAAAGTCAAATTTGTCATAAAATACAGGGGCAGAGAACTGAAACATTATGATGACGGCAAGGATCTGCTTGCATATATCAGGGAGTCAATCTCCGATGTGGCAAAACCGGATCATGAGCCGAAATTTGAATCAAGACGGATAACACAGATATTCAGCCCTGCAGGCAATAATTAACAAACAGGAGGAAGCATGCCTAAACTGAAGACAAAGAAATCAGCTGCCAAGAGATTCAAGATAACAGGAAGCGGCAAAGTAAAGAGGAATAAGGCATTCAAGCGTCATATTCTCACAAAGAAGAGCGCCAAGAGGAAGAGAAACCTGAGACAATCAACTATTGTATCAAAAGCAGACGAGAAAAGAATCAAGAAGCTGCTTCACAATTAAGGAGGAGTTATGCCCAGAGTAAAGAATTCGCCGACAACAAGAGCAAGAAGGAAAAAATGGATCAAGAGAGCCAAGGGTTCTTTCGGCAAGAGGAAGAACTGTTATAAGATTGCCAAGCAGACAGCAATAAAATCAATGCAGTATGCCTACAGGGACAGGAAAGCCAAGAAAAGGGACTTCAGGCAGCTGTGGATAACAAGAATAAATATTGCCTGCAGAGAGCACGGAACGAGTTATTCAAGATTCATCAATGGACTGAAGAAGGCAAATATTGAATTAAACAGAAAACAATTGTCCGAAATGGCAATACATCAGCCTGATGCATTCAAGAAACTTGTTGAGATTACTCAGAGTTAGTCTGCTGGCCCTGCTTGTAATTGCAGGATGCAGGGGCATGAGGAGAGGAATGCCGTTCAATCCCATGCCGACAACAACAGGCCAGTGGGTTGAGTATGTCAGTGACAGTGTGCCGTATGAAGAGTATCATGTCCGTTTTGCTGTACTTGATATCAATGCATCCGGCATAAAGCTTGAGACGGATTATGTAACACCTGCAGAAACATTGAAAATTGTCTCTTTCAATAATATTGAGAGCAATTATTCAATAGATACATTCATTGTGCAGTACAATTCAGAAAAGCCCTATAAATTCATACCCCCGGGCGGACATTTCATCTTTGATTCCCCCATACCCAATCTATTCATATGGGAGCATCAGATAGACACAACGGACTGGGAGACAATAATTCTCAATAAGAGGCAGTACAATGTCTTCAAGGTTGCAAGACAGTCGGATACTGTCTATTACAGTGATGAAATCCCGCTCTTCAATGTGGCAAGCATGAGGATTGAGGGAAGAAAGCTCAATGTGTATAATTACGGCAGCAAGGGCGGTTCAAGCCTTATAAAGGGAGACTCGGAGCAGCTTATCACAGGCAGTGAACTTCCCGATATTATACGCAAGCGCTTAGAACCTTGACATTGACAGGATAATAAACTAAAATTACTAAAAGGAAACAGAATGGATTTATTGGAGAAAATGAATACACTGGAAAGCATAATTGACAGCAAGAACAATAAACTCGCTGAACTGGAGAATGAGAACAGGGCAATGAAGAGAGAGATTGAGGAATTGAAGGAGAGAGAGAATAAAGCAATTGAACGACTGGAGGAATTGATACAGAAGATATCGGATCTTTGAAGATTCGGGAATGTTACAAAATATGAGTGATGATAAAGATACAAAAAAAGTTGAAATAAAAGTTTTCGGAAGACAATTTCAGATTGAGTCTGACGAGAATGAAGCATATACAAAGAAGATTGCGGATTATCTGTCCAATGAGATAAGTGCTATTTCCAAGCAGGCAGGCAGTGAGAAGTTTGAGAAGATAGCAATCATTGCGGCATTGAATATTACTGACAGATTGTTCAAGGAAAAGGAGAAGAACAATTTCATAGAGGACAAAGTGGATAATCTGCTCAGAAAAACAGGAAAGAGTCATTAGTAACATTCCCTGCGGCATGCGTGCTGATTAGGAATTGCTGAACCAACACCTTTCTCAAGGGGATTGGCCTCCAGCTGTCCTATTGGAGTCTGCGGACGACAGAAGACAGTTGGGAGATCCCCACTTTTAAGACAAGGGCTTAGCAATTAAAATCACACGGTGTTGCGGGGTTTTTTAATATATAAAAGGAGTGAGTTATGAATCCCACAATTTTAACAGCAGTCTTAACATTTATCATTTTGGGCATAATAGGTTATTTCACAGGTTATTTCATCTCAAAGAGATCAATACAGGGGAGAATGGAAGAAGCGGAGAAGAGATCCGAGACACTGTTTAAGGATGCACAGAAGGAAGCAGAGACACTCAAGAGGGTAGCTTTGCTTGAAGCAAAGGAGAAAATATCCAAAGAGAACAGTAAGTTTGAGAAATATGTGAATGACAAGAAGACATATATCAAGACAACCGAAAACAGGGTCAGGGAAAAAGAGCATGACCTGGAGAAAAAGAATGACCTTATCAAGAAAAAGGAAACAGAGATACTGAAGAGACAGAGGCATATACTGCTCAAGGAGAAGACAGTCAAGGCAAAGAATGCGAGGCTCTCCAATCTTATTGAGGAAGAGAACAATAAACTGGAACAGATTGCCAAATTATCCAGAGAGGATGCAATCAGGAAACTGATGGAAAATCTGGAAACAGAGGCAAAACTGAAAGCTGCCAATACAATAAAGAAGATCAAGGAAGAGGCGCTTCAGAAAGCCAATAAGGAAGCCAAGGAAATCCTTACCCATGCTATTCAGAAATGCTCCACTGATCATGTGGTTGAGAGCACTGTTTCTGTTATATCACTGCCCAATGATGAGATGAAAGGCAGAATAATCGGCAGGGAAGGAAGGAATATCAAGTCCTTTGAGAATGCAACAGGTATTGAGGTTATTATTGATGATACACCTGAAGCAGTGACACTTTCGGGATTTGACCCCATAAGAAGGGAGATTGCCAGAATATCCCTTGAGCGCCTTGTGGCTGACGGCAGGATACACCCGACGAGAATAGAGGAGGTTGTAGGCAAGGCACAGCAGGAGATGAAGGAGCATATCAAGACAATAGGCGAGGAGACAATACTGGACTTGAATATCTCCAATATGCATCCTGAACTGGTAAAACTGCTCGGCAGACTGAAGTACAGGACTTCATACGGTCAGAATGTGCTTCAGCATGCCAAGGAAGTGGCGTATCTCACACAGCTGATGGCAGACGAGCTTGAACTGGACGGCCACATAGGCAGACGCGCAGGACTCCTTCATGACATTGGAAAGGCTGTTGACCAGAATCAGGAAGGCACCCATACAAAGATAGGAGCTGAGCTGGCGAGAAAATACGGTGAGGACCCAATTGTAGTCAATTCCATTGAATCGCATCATGAGGATGTTGAGGCAGAATCCCTCATATCAGTACTGGTCTCTGCTGCTGATGCAATATCCGGAGCAAGACCCGGTGCAAGGAGAGAGACCCTGGAAGCCTATATTGAAAGGCTGGAGAATCTTGAGGAGATTGCCAATTCATTCAATGGTGTTGAGAAGGGCTATGCTATTCAGGCAGGCAGAGAGATACGGGTAATGGTCGTGCCTGAGGAGATTTCCGATGCTGAAGCAGATGAACTTGCCAGTCAGATATCTCAGAAAATAGAGAAGGAACTCAAATACCCCGGACAGATCAAGATCACTGTTGTGAGGGAAACAAGGGCTACCAGTTATGCAAAGTAATGATGAAATGATAAGAATACTCTTCATAGGCGATATTGTAGGCAAGACAGGAAGGAATGTCATAAAACACAGATTAAAATCAATGAGGGAAGAACATCTGATTGATTTTGTTATTGCCAATGGCGAAAATCTTGCAGGAGGATTCGGCATAACCCAGAAGATAGCAGTGAGCATGCAGAATGCGGGTATTGATGTATTCACATCAGGCAATCATATCTGGAATAATAATGATGTGTATAATATCATCAATAACAACAATATCCTGAGGCCCCTTAATTATCATCCGGACCTGCCCGGGCACGGAGCAGCTGATTTCTATGTCAATGAACAATTCCTCATATCTGTTGCAAATATTGAGGGCAGAATATTCATGAATCCCATTGACTGCCCCTTCAGGGCAATGGACAGTTATCTTGAAGAGACAGGAGGCAACAGGATAATTATTGTTGATTTCCATGCAGAGGCAACAGCAGAGAAACAGGCAATGGGCTATCATCTTGACGGCAGGGTTACAGCTCTCATAGGAACACATACCCATGTGCAGACAGCAGACAGCAGAGTGCTTGAAAACGGCACTGCATATATTACTGATGCGGGCATGACAGGCGGTCTGGAGGGTGTGATCGGGTTCAATAGCGACAGTTCCAGAAAGAGAATACTCTATCAGGCACCGCAGCGTCTTCAGGTTGCAAGTGCAAAGCCCATGCTTAACGGTGTTCTGCTTCATATCAATACGCATTCAAAGAAAACAGAGAAGATAGAGAGGATATTTGAGTATGACAAAGATTGACGGCAGGGCAATTGCCTCTGCAATAATAGAGGATGTCAGACTGGGTGCAAAGGGCAGGCAGCTTACAATTGCAGCCCTGTATGCAGGCAATGACCGGTCCACACTCTCATATATAAAGTCAAAGAAGAAACAGTCGGCAAGAGCCGGGATTGAACTGAATATCATTCATATGGAGAGTGACACTGAGCCGGATGCTTTCTACAGCAAGGTAGATGAACTCAATAATGACAGGGGGACAGACGGCATTATTGTTGAAAAACCCCTGCCTCAGCAGATTGATTTCAAGACAGTATCTCAGATTCTTGACTACAAGAAGGATATTGACTGTATCACACCTGTCAATAACGGTAAACTGATAACTGATGAATTTGAAATAGCCCCGTCAACAGCAATGGCTGTTGTCAATATACTGAAATATCAGAAAACAGATATAACAGGAAAGCGTGCGGTTATAATTGGCAGAAGCGAGATTGTGGGCAAACCCCTCTCCCTCCTGCTTGTTTCAAAGAAACTGGACAATCATGCAACAGTTACTCTGACTCACAGCAGAACCCGTGATCTGAAAGCAGAGACGCGCGGGGCTGATATCATAATCGCTGCAATAGGGAAACCGGAGTTTCTGAGGATAGAACACATATCATCACAAAAACCGATGCTCATTGATGTGGGCATCAATTACAAAAGCGGCAGGCTATGCGGGGATATTGACCCCCGGTGTTATGAACTCGCCTCATTCTACACACCTGTACCCGGCGGTGTGGGGCCTGTTACAGTCGCGACACTGTTCAGTAATTTATTGAAACTCAAAGAGATCTATGGATGATAAGGTTTACAGTGTAAGCAGCATCACATATTTCATCAAGGATACCCTCAAGAACAGCCTGCCTCAGGTTCTGCGTATTGCAGGGGAGGTGTCCA
>JAWOBN010000054.1:0-4793 GCA_046484245.1 bacterium
TTCCGCTCCGCCCTTACAATAATCCCTGCAACCTGGAACTTGCAAACTTGAAACTGCATTTTGACCATCAACCATTAACTATTAACTCTCAACCCGGCTCCAGCCGGTCTTTCTTTTACCTTTTACCTTGTATCTTTTACCTTCTTATTTCTCCCCCGCTGATTCCCTTGTTACTTGCTACTTGTTACTTGCTACTTTGCATCATACCTCAACCCTAAACTTTTTCAACAAACTCCCTAAAATACCTCACCGAATTCACATCCCGCCTGTTTATCAAAAACGGCTCAATCTCTTCAGACAATGACTTAAAGTCCAGTCCTGCGCATTTATCAAGCAGTCTCTCCTTCAATGATTTGATAGAATTAATACCAGATGTCTGCCTGAGATAAACAATGTCAGATTCAGTCAATGCAAAAAGATAAACAATATCATACATATCCCTTGCCTTAGTCCTCTTCCTGCTGAGAAATGCAAGTATCTTCTGGGAAAGCAGAGTTCCAATAGGAACAGCCGATATTCTTGTGATAAAGCCGAATTTATTAGTTAAATGCTTCACCGGCTTATAATCATAAGGCTGTTTTTCCCCATCCATCTGTATTATTATTTTCTCTGTCTTATGCCCGGATAAACTATAATCAAAAAGCAGTCCCGGAAATTTGATGTAGCACCTGTAGGCATCTTTTGAAACAACCTTTATTTCCGCATTAAAACCCTCAAGTTCCAATTCCCGCTTTACTGTCTGAGCAATGTCCGAGAATTCTGACTTTTCCATCTCCCCCGTATCAAAATCCAAATCCTCGGAGAATCTATTGCTGCTATGCAGAATCCGTATTGCAGTGCCTCCCATAAAGTGCATGCTTTCAGCAAATCGGCCGGAATATATGAAATTCAATATAAGATGTTGAATATATTCCCGAAGCAACTGCCTCTCAAACTTATGCATATGTTCAGGATAGAA
Source organism: bacterium (assembly GCA_046484245.1). Taxonomy (GTDB): domain Bacteria; phylum Hydrothermota; class 32-111; order 32-111; family 32-111; genus JAXHVG01. The sequence goes on from JAWOBN010000054.1 coordinate 959, forward strand.
CTTCTTTATCTGTTCAATACTAAGCATGAGCATTCTCCTTTACTAATGTTTCTATACATCCCTTGATCCTGTTATTGTCAATATAATCAGCAAGAGCCATCAGTTTATTCTCATCAACAATTTCATTATAAACCTCATGATTTATCCTCAAGCCGGCAATATCATACCTGTCATCAATTTCAGCATTTAAGTAAAAATAATCCAATAATGCCTTTTCAGGTGATGCAATGAGGAATGAGGAACTTTCATCAAGCACAATATCATAACCGAGGTATATCTCATTCTTAATATTCTTGTAACCCAAGCGGCCTATATCTGTATCAAAGGTCTTCGTCTTTCTGGTTGAAACAGAGGTTATCATGAAAATTTGCTCAGGGATAAGATTATAATAAGACAGGGCAGTTTCAAGTGAAACATAGGAATGCCTGTAGATTCTGTTTGCTATACGGAACATAAGTCCTTCATTAACCTGCCTGTCACTGAATATATAAAAACCATTGATGATCTTCTTTATATATCCCTTTTTATTCCACTCATAGAGACGCCTGTTATCAAAATCAGGCTCAACAGCATAAATATCCCTCATACCTATAACTGCATAATCCTTAAAATAATGTCTGAACTCAATATAATTCATTATATTTCCTTTTAATGTTATTTATAACATAAATAAGAAATATTTTCAAGTTTATTCTTTCTCTTCGTCTTCAGTTATCCATGCTTTCACAGCTCTCTATTCACACATACTAGCAACAAGCCACCAGCAACTATCTCTCATGGCTGCTCTTCACATCACTTGGAACTTGGAACTTGTTACTTGAAACTGCATTTTGACCATCAACCATTAACTCTCAACTATTGACCTGGCCGGAGGCAATCTTCCCTTTTCCGTTCTCCGTACTTTCATGGCTGACTTAACACAAAAGCCGACAGCCGGCAGCCGGCGGCTGATGGCAGACTCCTGTCTTCCGTTCTCCGTACATTCATGGCTCTCTATTCACATTCTTGAATCTCACGAATTCGCACGATCTTTCTTGACCATCCACCATCCACCATTGACCATTGACCTCGTATACTAGCAACAAGCCACCAGTCACAAGCAACTATCTCCCATGGCTGCTCTTCACATCACTTGGAACTTGTTACTTGAAACTGGATTTTAACCATCAACCATTGTCTCTCAACTATTGACCTGGCCGGAGGACAATCTTCCGTTGTACGTGAGGGAACTGGTTCCCGATTCCTAATATCATTTATCTTGTAAAACAATAATTTTCAATTAAAATCAAGATATGATTATTTCAGGTATGTTTCTATTTATATCATTAGTTCTTATTGTATTTTCAGCGAATATTCTTGTGTCGGGTGCATCTTCAATGGCACGTAAAAACGGTATTTCTCCATTTGTTATTGGACTGACAATTCTTGCCTTCGGTACATCAGCACCTGAATTAACCGTCAACATATTCTCATCCTTAAACAATGAAAGCAGTATTGCTTTCGGAAATATTGTCGGCAGTAATATATTCAATATACTGGTGATTCTCGGATTAGCATCAATCATCCATCCTCTCTCCACAGGGAAAGGTACTGTCTGGAAGGAAATTCCCATTGCACTGGCTTCTGCTCTGGCGGTTTTGATTTTGCCTTTGCTCAGCAGACAAAATACGATACTGCGTTTTTATGGCATAATTTTGATATTATTCTTTATAGTTTACATTTTATTCACATTGAAGAATATAAAGATTACATCTAGAGTTTCGGACATATCACTAATGTCCAATACCCGCTCATTGATTTACATGATTGCAGGCTTAACCGGATTGTTTTTGGGCGGAAGATATGTTGTTTTAAATTCAGTCAGAATAGCCGAATTGCTGAATATTGATGGACGGATCATTTCCATTACTATAATTGCAGCAGGCACTTCGCTTCCTGAAATGGCAACCTCCGTGATGGCAGCGATAAAAGGAGAGGATGACATAGCTGTAGGCAATATTGTAGGAAGCAATATATTCAATATACTGTTAATCCTTGGTATAAGTTCAACTATAAAACCGATTCATATTAGTACAACCATGTTTATTGATGTTTCCGTCATGATCATTGCATCACTTATACTATTTTTAGCCATGTTCACAGGCAAGAAAAGGGTTATTGATAGATTTGAAGGTATAATAATGCTGTGTTTATATGCAATATACATAGCATATGTGATTATAATGAGATAGTCTGCCTTCCTCAAAGATCTTCAACGCAAATGTCACTTTTCATCTAACATGTATTGGACGGGAGATTACTTGATACCTCCGGCTGCTGTTTTTGTCAAATTATTCCCCAAAACAATGAATAAAATTAAATAATTCAGTCCTATCCATAAGTTTCCCAATTAAATACACTTACAAAGACCGGGTGTTGTTTTTGTTGCTTTAACTGATGAATATTTTATAAGTATAGCTATTGTCGTAGATAACAAATATGTTCTCCTCAACCACAAAATATTGATATTTAGGCCCGATTATGGGGATTTGGTGAGATGAAGCAACAAAAGCAACACCCGGTCTTAGTAAAAATTCAGAGAATTTTGCAAAATGACTAATGATGCCTCTACTCTCTTTTCTTCCAATGTGTCAACACATCTTGAGACGGATTCAGCTATTCACAATCCTATTCCCCACCTGCACAGCTTTCAAACTTGAAACTTGAAACTTGAAACTTGGAACTTGAATCTTGTATCTGGTTTTCACTAGTCACCAGCATACCAGTCACAAGCAACTATCTCTCATGGCTACTCTTCACATCACTTGGAACTTGCTACTTGTTACTTGAAACTGCATTTCCTTCTTTTACTACTCGCTCTATACGCTCTACACGTTCTACTCGCTCTTTAATGAGCAGCATTGCTGCGATTTCTCGTGTCTCGCGACCCGCGTCTCTTATTTCTTCTTGCTCTGCCCGCTCTATTGACAACTTGCTTGAAAAACTTATATTCTATTATGAAAAAATACATTGTTTTCACCATCATTTTGCTTTCAATTCTCGTAAGCTGTAAAAAGGAAAATACCATGACTAATGAAGATAAAGATAACAATTACAGAGAGCTCACCAAAGCAGAGGAAAGGGTCATAATCAATAAAGGCACAGAAATGCCCTTCACAGGCGAGTATAATGACCACTATGAGAAAGGCACATACAATTGCAAAAGATGCGGTGCCCCCCTTTTCCACTCAACAGACAAATTCAAATCACAATGCGGCTGGCCCAGTTTTGATGATGAGATAGAAGGCGCAATCAAGAGAATACCGGACAGAGACGGCAGGAGAGTGGAGATTGTCTGTTCCAATTGCGGAGCCCATCTGGGGCATGTCTTTGAGGGTGAACAGATGACAGACAAGAATCTCAGGCATTGCGTCAACTCCATATCCCTTGTATTTGTTCCGGACAGGTCAGGAGACCTCAAGAAGGCATATTTTGCAGGCGGCTGTTTCTGGGGCGTTGAATACCATTTTGAGAAGAAGGATGGTGTTGAATCCGCAGTATCAGGATATATGGGCGGAGACATGAAAGACCCGACTTACAGGGATGTCACTTCAGGCCAGTCCGGGCATTATGAAGCAGTTGAGATAACATATGACCCTGACAAAATATCCTATGAGGAACTGGCAAAACTCTTCTTTGAAATACATGACCCGACCCAGGAGAATGGGCAGGGGCCTGATATAGGCCAGCAGTATCAATCCGTTGTATTCTATAATGATGAAGAGGAAAAGGAAACAGCCCAGAAGCTTATTGGCATTCTTGAAGAAAAGGGCTATGAAGTTGCAACAAAACTCCT
>JAWOBN010000047.1:0-10934 GCA_046484245.1 bacterium
ACAAGGTAAGAGGTGTCAATTATCACGGTTATTCTTCAAGCAGTTCATACACATCCATTGAAGTAACTACAACAGGTATTCAGAGTGTCAATCTCTCTGCAATGCAGGTCAATGCTGATGTTGTACTGACATGGAACAGTGATATCAATGACGGTTCCAAGTGGAATATACTGAGAAATGACAGGAATGGATCTGAGAATGTGGGAACTGTTGACATAAGTAATGGTTCCTCTTATAAGTTCACAGACAAGACAGTACCTGAAAACGGCATATACAAATACACACTGGAGCTTGTCAAGAATGACGGTTCCGCTGTCAAGTTTGATGAGATCAGTCTCAAATATTTCAACAATCTTGTATTCGGTCTTAGTAATATAAGGCAGAATCCCATAAAGAATGACTTTGATCTGAAGTATTCACTGGACAGAGAGGGTGAAGTCACACTCACTGTTTATGATATTACAGGTTCAGCAGTCAAGACCCTTGTCAAATCCGGTATGAATCCCGGAGTTTATTCTGCAAAGGTCAATGTGTCCGATATTTCATCAGGCACATACTTCGCAGTTCTGAAACAGGGTGAAAGGGAAGCAAGAAGAAAACTGCTTATAATCAAATAAGCAGGCAAATAAAAAAGGCGGTCAATGACCGCCTTTTTTATTATTCCAAAAGTAAAAATCTATTTAAAATATCTTATCAAGAATTCTCTCTGCCAATTGAGGTGTTACTTCCCTTTCCTTGAGTATTGTATAACGGGTTCTGAAATCAACGGAACGGACAAATACATTTACTATCTTGTCCCTTTCAATATTGAGGTCTTCAAGTGCCGAGATTAGTTCAAAGCGCCTGTAGCATTTCATCATCTTCTCAAAATCACCATTGTCCCTGATATATGAGACGAGCAGTGTTCCCAGCCCCACCTTTTCTCCGTGGAAATAGGTATTGTCCGGATAGAGTTCATCAAATGCATGTGAGAAATTATGTTCAGCACCTGAAGCAGGTCTTGATGAACCCGTAATCTCCATGGCAATACCGGAGAGTACAAGTGAATTGATGCAGATATGAAGGAATTCCGGGGCGAATATATCATCATAGGGGTAATTGAGTATATTGTCTGCAGCAGAGTATGCAATGGCATTGGCAAAACCATTGAACTGTATCTCATACCCCTTGTTGAATGCCAGTTCCCAGTCCTGAATTGCAGAGAGATTGGATAAGAGGTCCATGATCCCGGAATGTATGAAACGCTTCGGTGCATTCCTGATAACATTGAGGTCCACCACTATGCCCATGGGCATTGCAGCAGGCATGGATCTTCTCTTCCCGTCAATCTTAATGGATGCAACAGGTGATGATATGCCGTCATGAGACGGCAGTGTCGGTATGGATATGAAATGGCTGCCGTATTTGAATGAGGCGAGTTTGGATATATCCAGTGCAAGACCGCCGCCGACGCCAATAAGGACATCCGCCTTGTTCTTTCTTGCAAAATCCTCCACTGCCTTGACCTGTTCATATGTATTGTCCTCAACATAGTAAATCATACTGTCACTGATGGACAGCTCATCCTTCACAATCAAGGCAAATTCACCTGACTTGCCCTTGTCTGTAATTATCAGTGCATTATTTATATATATGTTTGAGCGTTTCAGCATCTCGCTGATATTCTGCAGTCCATTCTCCTCTATTTCAATAAAAAGCGGTATATCAATATTATTGTACATTGATATCACCCTGTTCTATTTTCTTTTCATAGAGTTTCATATCATATTCAACCATCATCTCAACCAGTTCCTCAAAACTCACCTCAGGTTCCCACCCGAGTTTCTCCTTTGCCTTGGAGGAATCACCGATAAGCTGATTGACTTCAGCAGGTCTGAAGAATCTGGGGTCAATTTCAACATACTTTTCCCAGTCCAGATTGACTGCCTTAAAAGCAACTGAGACAAATTCACGCACAGAATGCGTCCTGCCAGTTGAAACAACATAATCATCCGGTGCATCCTGCTGCAGCATGAGCCACATAGCGCGCACATAATCGCCTGCAAATCCCCAGTCACGCTCAGCATCAAGATTGCCGAGATATAGTTTATCCTGAAGACCCAGTTTGATGCGTGCTGCACCGTCTGTTATCTTCTTTGTGACAAATTCCAGTCCCCTTCTGGGGCTTTCATGATTGAACAGTATGCCGGAGCAATTGTACATATCGTAACTCTCTCTGTAATTGATTGTTATCCAGTGCCCGTAAACCTTGGCAACACCATAGGGACTGCGCGGGTAGAACGGTGTTGTCTCCTTCTGAGGGACTTCCCTGACCTTGCCGAACATCTCACTGCTTGATGCCTGATAGAATCTGATATTCTTGTCAACGATCTTGACAGCTTCAAGCATGCGTGTTACACCGATTGCCGTGAATTCACCTGTCAGTACAGGCTGATTCCAGGAAGTGGGTACAAATGACTGGGCTGCCAGATTATACACCTCGTCCGGCTTTATTGTATCAATCAATTCAATAATGGACATGAAGTCCAGCAGGTCACCCTGATGGAGATTTATTTTCTCCTGTATATGCTCAATTCTCTGGAAACGGCTGGAGGAGGATCTCCTCACCATGCCGTGAACCTCATAACCCTTTTCAAGCAGGAACTCTGCAAGATATGAACCATCCTGACCTGTTATACCTGTAATAAGCGCTTTCTTCATAATGCCCACTCCTTACTGTTCCAGAAAATAAGTGTTTGTAAGATCATATATCTGGAATACTGTGTAGAATACAACAGCAACCCTGTATATGAAGGACACGCCCTCTTTGAATCCCACCCAGAAATTTGAAGGGACAATCACTGTATCACCCGGTTTGAGAACAGGGTTATGAGCAGGATTATTGTTCTTCTTGTATTCCCCGATATCACATACTATTCTTTCTCCGTTTTCCCTCATTATTATGATACTGTTGAGATTGGCTCCATCCACAGGACCGCCGGCAAATGACATGGCAGTAATGAGTTTTGTACCGTCCGGTACAATCTTGCTGCCTGACTGTCTTACCTGCCCCCATATATTGACCCTTATCATGAGGAGATTCTGTTCTTCAGGGGAAAGATAATTGCCTGTTGTTTCCATCTGGGCAAATACATACGGTGAGAGCATTACCATTATCATCAGGACTGAAATTATTTTTTTCATTAAGAGTCTCCTTTCTGTATTAATTTGATATTATAATATCAAAAATAAAAAATTCAAGCTGCAAATGTGATTAATAAACTTAATCAGATTCAAAGAATGCCTTATACCCCTTATGTGTTTCATAGAGGTCTGCTTTTGATACAATTTCAAATGGTGAATGCATTCCGATAATTGGAGGACCGCAGTCAATGACATTCATGCCGTATTCAGCCATGAATTTTGCTATTGTGCCGCCTCCGCCTTCATCAACCTTGCCCATTTCGGATGTCTGCCATTTGACATCTGCTTCATTGAATATGGTCCTCACCTTGAAGACAAATTCAGCATCAGCATCATTGGCAGCTGCCTTGCCCCTGCTTCCGGTGAACTTGACAAGTGCAATACCCATTCCAATAACAGAAGCATTCTGCTTTTCATGCACATCCGAATAATCCGGATTTATACCTGCACTGACATCAGATGACAGCATCTCACTGTTGCGCATCACAGTTCTTATATTGGCATAAGTCGGCTCAATTTCTTCTCTCTTGAGAATTTCAATAACTATGTCCTCTATGAATCTTGACTGTGCTCCCGTCTTGCCGTTTGAACCCACTTCCTCTTTGTCAAACATTAATGCACAGACAGTCCTTTTGTTATCGGAAGTGAATATTGCTGTTGCTGATGTATAGGCGCAGACCCTGTCATCATGGCCGTATGCACCGACCAGCCCCCTGTCAAATCCCACATCCCTTGCATTCTCTGAAGGCACTACTTCAATCTCTGCAGAGAGGAAATCCTCCTCCTCTATCCCGTATTCACTGTTGAGGAGTTCAAGAATATTCATCTTTATGAGGTTCTTCTCCTTGTTGTCTTTGTAATTCAGCGGTATTGAACCGAATATCACATTGAGTTTCTCTCCTTCAAAAGCATCCGAAACACTCTTCTTGTTCTGTTTGGCTGAGAGATGCGGCAGAAGGTCTGATATGACAAGAACCGGGTCATCGGGTTTTTCGCCTATTCTCACTTCAACCCTTGTCCCGTCCTTCTTGAATATAATACCGTAGAGTGAAAGAGGCCTGCTGAGCCAGTGATACTTCTTTATTCCTCCGTAATAATGTGTCTTGAGCTGGGCAAACCCGTCCTTCTCATAGAGAGGATTCTGCTTGAGGTCAATCCTCGGCACATCAATATGGGATGCAATGAACTTTATGCCCTCAAGAGCGGATTGCTCGCCCTTCTTCACTATTGCGAGGTTTTTATTGCTGTTCTCAATAAAGAACTGCTTGTCATTGTTAATATGGAAGCCGTTCTCCTCAGCCATTTTGATTAGTTCAAGTACGGAGAATCTCTCTGTCTTTGCTCTGTCAAGAAATGATTTATAATCTTCCGCATAAGCCATCAAATCCTTCTTTACTTTGTCATCATAAGAATGCCATGCACTCTGCTTTTCATATAACAGTTTCTTGTTCATCTTATATCTCCTTTTTCTGTTAATATTTCATAATCATTTTTCCTTATCAAAACAGTATTCTCATAATGTGCAGAACGCCTGCCGTCCTGTGTTACTGCTGTCCACCCGTCTGACAGTATCATAACGCGGTAGTCACCTCTGTTCACCATGGGTTCAATAGCTAGGGTCATGCCTGCCTTTAACTGCGGGCCTGTTCCCGGTGTCCCGAAATTGAGAAAAGACGGCTCTTCATGCAATTGCCTTCCTGTACCGTGCGAGACAAAATCCCTCACAAGGCTGAACCCCGTACCCTCAATTGTCTTCTGTATTGCAAATGATATATCATAGAGGAAATTACCCTCTACAGCCATGGATGCGCCATTGAAGAAAGCCTCTCTCGTCTTTTCAATGAGAGTAAGCGACTCACTGTCTGTTTGTCCTGCAGCAAATGTCCTGGCTGCATCTGTTATCATGCCCTTGTATATAATCCCCAGATCAATGGATACAATGGCCCCCTCTTCAATAACCTTCTTCCTGGAGGGTATGCCGTGAACAATCTCCTCATTTACAGATATGCATGTGGCTGCAGGATATCCCCTGTAGCCCTTGAACGGCGATTTGACCCTGTGTCTCTTCAGCTCCTTTCTCACAGCTATCTCAATATCAGCTGTTGTAATACCGGGTTTTATCATATCACCTGCCATTTCAAGGATTTCGGCATGTATCCGGCCGGCTGTTCTCATCTTCTCAATTTCTCTATCTGTCTTTATCGGGATCATAGTGTCCTCATGTAATTGACTATTTCAATTGGGGACATACTGCTGTCCCTGATTTCCAGAACCCTCAATACACTCTTGTCAGCAATGGACAGCAGTTTTCTTACATCCGGGCTCTCTGCCCTGTCAAAGAAGGAATGGCTGTCATGTGAACCGCTGTTTGTATGTATATGCATAAGGGGAATATGCGCCTTGAAACTCCTGTATATGTCGGTTAAATTGAGGCCGCTTATCAATGCATGGCCTGTGTCCAGGCAGATACTGTATCCACTGTCTGTAATTTTTTCAAAACCCTCTCTGTCATAAAACAGGCGGCCGGGAAGTGTGTTTTCAATAAGGAGCTCTATCTTGTATCTCTGAGCTGTCTCATTGATCTCAGCAAGTGAATCAAATGCATTATTCCACCTCTTATCTCTATCATTATCATTTATAGGCGTGGATATGTGCAGGACAGTGTAACGGGCTTGGAGTCTCCCTGCAATAACAACTGCTTTCTCAATATTCCTTATGCTTCTCTTCCTCTCATATGTATTGAGGCAGGAAATATCCGTTTTATGAAACGGTGCATGCACACTGATTATATCAACCGAATATTTCCGGGCTTCATCCCTTATTGCATCAATATTGTCCGGACTGTCACTCTCTATCATGTCAGAAACTCTCAGCTCAACCTTGTCTGCTGCCTCACCTATATATTCAAAGGGATTATTATATCCCCTGAGTAATACCTGTGAAACAACAATATTATCATTCATCTGTTTCTTTCTCTTTCACTATGGAACCGGCAATATGATTGAATATCCTGACATTGTCATTGTTACGCTCTTCAAAAAGAGGTCTGCCTCTGTTTGAAGATTCAAGCAGGGCTCTGTCAAAGGGCAATTTTGCAATAACATCTATGTTTTCTGAGGACACATACTCTTCAAATCCCGTATCGGAAAACAGCTCTGTCCTGTTATGACAGCCTGAGCATTTCACTTCAAACATATTCTCAACAATACCCTTCAGTTCAATGGAATACTGCTGCATGAAGCTCATTGTGCGCTTCAGACTTATAACAGCTGCCGCTTCACATGTTGTGACTGCTATTGCATTACTAACATAATCCTCTCTGTCAAGCACTTCCATGATTGCAGTTGTAAACACAGATGGTGTGTCTATCAGTATATAATCCGGATTACCCCAGTCCGTATCCTCTATGAACTGTTTAACAAGCAGTTCATGCATATAGTACCGCATCACCACAGGATAATCCTTCTTCTCAATGAAAAACTCATTGGATACTACTGAGAGATTATTTGTGACAGATACGGGAACAATGGATTTATTCCTTATCTCCATCCTTGAACCGGCAACACCGAGATAATGAGCAATCATCGGTGAAGTAAAGTTGAGGTCCAGTATGCCGACCTTCTTCCCGTATTTACCGGCTAAACTGTGAGCAATATTACTGATAATGGTGCTCTTGCCCGCACCGCCTTTATTGCTGAGGAATATTATATTTTCAGACACTTTTCAGCTCCTCGTAAGTTTTTTTTGCTTTATATGATGAGCGCACAAATACACCTGATACAGCCCTTTTGACACCTGCCTTTTCTGCCCTCTCTTTCAACATGGAATAATCATCAGCTGTATAGTAATGAACAACCCCGGCATTATCCCTGTCTGATTTTATATACTGTCCAATTGTGAGTATATCAGCACATTCTGCTATGTCTTCAAAGAGAGAGTCAATCTCCTCCATGGTCTCGCCGAGTCCGAGCATAATACCTGTCTTTGTTATAAAACCCGTGTCTTTGGCTCTCTTAAGCATTGAGAGTGAGAAGGAGTAATCAGCACCCGGTCTTATTCTCTGATAGAGCCCGGGGACTGTTTCAAGATTATGATTGAACACATCTATATTCTCCGTACTGAGTTTTGAGAGATTGCTGAGGTCCTGCCTGAAATCAGGAACAAGCATCTCAATTCTGAGGTTTGGGAATGCGGATTTGAGCTTCGCGGCAGTCTCATTGAAATAGCCGGCTCCACCGTCTTCAATATCATCCCTTGTTACAGATGTTATTACCACATAATCCAATTTCATAAGGCGGATTGCCTCTGTCATCTCATCAATCTCCCTGCTGTCAAGCGGGCCCGGAGAGCCGCTTTTCACAGCACAGAATGCACAATTCCTTGTGCAGATATCACCCATAATGAGGAATGTCGCAGTTGAGTTGCTGAAGCATTCGCCCCTATTGGGACAGAGCGCCTCATTACAGATTGTGTGTATGTGTTTCTTGGAATCCAGAAAACCCTTTATACGCGTATCAATGTGCTTGCGTTTAAGCAGTGTCCTGTATTCTTTTGGTAAACTCATCTATTATTTCATTCCTTTCATTCATCACAATTACATTGAGTTTGTAGTCAGTAAGCTCCTCTTCACTGAACATTGCAAATGAGAGTACTATGCATCTGTCACTTTTATTGACCAGTCTTGCTGCACCGCCGTTGATGCCTATCTCCCTGCTGCCTCTGGGAGCTTCAATAACATAGGTTTCAAACCTGTTGCCATTATTAATGTCAATCACCAGGACCTTTTCTCCGACAAGCAGCCCTGCTTTGTCCATGAAATCCCTGTCAATGGAGATACTCCCCTCATAATCAATATCCGTAAATGTAATTGCTGCTCTGTGTATTTTGGCTTTCGCCATTATTCTAAACATATATTAACCTCTTTTAATTGATATTTAATTATATATTGACACTTCCCTTTGTCAAGGAGACATTTTGCGCAGAAAAATATCCAAATCCCGGGGACGGTCCTTCATTTCTATAACCTTATTTCTTTATATGTAACATATTATAGACTGTTGTCTGGCTCCTGTTTATAAGCCTTGCTATTGATGATTGGCTGTAACCGTTCTTTATTAGGGCTTTTAGAACCTTTGATAACCGTTTCTTTTCTTCTTTGCTGCGTTTTCTGAAAAATATCTGCATATCAAGATCATGTTCACGCAACAATGCTTTTAATTTTTCTTCCAGCTCCTTCTTCCGCCTTTCCTTATGCTTACTCTTCTTCCTTGTTGGTTTACGCTTGAGCAGTTTCTCATATTCCTCTTTGGTGCCTATTACGCCCTTGTAGGTCTCAAACTCCCTGTCCGTTATGCTCCTGTCATAATCTATTTTCTTTAATTGTCCTATATAGCTCTTCTTGCCTTCATAGAATCCGGCACTGGAAAACGGGTAATCACTCTCTTTACTTACTATACCTGCATCCACAGGATTATAATGTATATAATTTAACACTCTCGGGATACCCCTCTCTTCTTTGAGTATCGGTTCACTGCCGAATCTCCCCTGGAATACATGGCCTACTGTACCGTACTTCTTATTGAAGTATATGGCATATCTTGTATTGACCTTTTTCATGAATTGCGCCAGTGGGGTATTGCGCCTGTAAACAAGCAGGTGGAAGTGATTGCGCATAATACAGTATGCATACAGTTCTATGTCTGTTTCATCAAGCACCTGCTTCAGGATATTGACGAATGCGCCAATATCATCATTTGAGAAGAATATAGGGTTCTTTCTCTGTCCTCTGGCATATACATGATAATAATAGCCTTTTACATCATGTCTGGCTTTTCTCGTCATATTGACCTCCTCATTATGCTATTATAATATCACAAAATTGCTTAAATTGCAACCACCGTCCCTGGGAGTTGGATGGGTTATTTGAGGATTTTGTTGTTTTCTGCGAAACTGGGGGCTGAGTTTGGGAAATCTTCAAGGGAGAGTTTTTTTATCAGATTGAAGGCTGAATTACTGCTGTCACGCCTTACACCATGCCATTTCTTTTGATAGAATGAGTGGATCTTGCCTCCAATAAAAGAGCCGTCATCAGCAAGAGTCACTGTAAGCAGTGGCGCATATCCTGCAATGCCCCATGTATTGACATTGGTATATGTGAGGAAATTGCCCAGTGAATATGCAATGAGGCGGTCTTTGTAAATTTCCATTGCCCGAGGCACATGGGGACCGTGGCCAATGACAAGGTCAGCACCAGCGTCAATGACTGCCCTTGAGAATTTGACTATATTGCCCCTGTTCTCCCCGTGGTAATACTCCGTTGTGTCAGCAGTATGCAGTGTGTCCCTGCTCTCCATTCCGCCGTGGAAAGTCACTATGATTATGTCATATTGCTCATTTAAATCCTCAATAATGCTTCTGCTTGTCTTGATGTCCGTGAGATTGTTCATGCCCCAGTAAACAGAGAAACCAATTACTGCTATTTTTATGTCACCCTTTCTGTATCCTGCAATGTCTGCGGGAAAACCTGTGTATTGAATGCCTGCTGAGTCCAGCATGAGTTTTGTTCTTTCAAGCCCGTATTCACCAAAATCCCTCGCATGATTGTTTGCAAGATTCATTACGTCAAATCCTGCTTCTTTGAGAGTCCAGGCATAAACTTCCGGCGAGCGGAATGCATATACCCTGCCCTTTGTTGTGTCCTTTCTTGTCCGGCCTGTATCCAGTAATGCGCATTCCAGATTGCCCATTGCAATGTCCGCCCCCCGGAGCATCTCAAGAGCATCACGGAACAGACATTTACCATTCTCAATAGGGAGTTTATCTTCATTGAATGTATTTGCAGGCATTATATCACCCACTGCTGCAATGGTAAGACCACCTGAATGTATGAATGCTGCAGAAAGCAGAATGAATATTATTATCATAGTTTTCATACAAGCAAGTATAATGGAAATATTGACTGTATCAAGGGATTTGGTTTTTATTGTGGATTTCCGGCAGGTGCCGGAGAACCCCAATTCAGGTCAATGGTTTATGGTTAATAGTCAATAGTCAATATGATGAGAAGACATGAAAGAACTGAAATCATAGGAATCCACTTATTGCCCAACATCAATATTTACCAGTAACCAGCATACCAGTCACAAGCAACTAATTCTGTCGCTGTCGCTCACTGTTCGATTCCACGGGGCATCCGCTTCTCCGCTTGGCAATGCTTCTTGATAAGCTGTGAGTTCTGCGCATTGAGAACCCCTGCTCATCCTTCACTCCGTTGTACGTTGTACGTTTTCCGTTGTACGTGAGCAAACTTGTTTGCGATTCACGCCTACCGACGAAAGATTGATTAGAGAATATGTATAGTATAACGGCTTCGCCGAAGAACCCCTGCTCATCCTTCACTCCGTTGTACGTTGTACGTTTTCCGTTGTACGTGAGCAAACTTGTTTGCGATTCACGCCTCCGGGGAAAGCTGACAGGTGCATCGCATAGTTTACCCGGCTTCGCCGAAGAACCCCTGCGGGATAATGTTGCGCATCATATTCGCTTCGCTCATGTTCGATTCCACGGGGCATAAAAAAAGGCAGGATATTCATCCTGCCTTTCATTATACGCCTACCGACGAAAGATTGATTGGGAAATATGTATAGTATAACGGCTTCGCCGAAGAACCCCTGCGGGATAATGTTGCGCATCATATTCGCTTCGCTCATGTTCGATTCCACGGGGCATAAAAAAAGGCAGGATATTCATCC
>JAWOBN010000090.1:0-2879 GCA_046484245.1 bacterium
AATTTGTGTATGCGTCCCATATGATAGGGGATTTCACCGAACCACACAACATCAGGCCTCAGAACAGCATTGCACTCGGGACAATGGGGTATGCCTTCAATGGGCTCAAGGTCTGTCCTTGAATAGGCGCACTGAGTGCATTTGATCTTCTCCAATGTACCGTGCATATGGATAATATTGCTGCTCTCTGCCTTTTCATGGAGATTGTCAACATTCTGTGTTATTACAGTTGTATGGGGGAAATAGCCCTGCAGACGCGTTATTGCCTTATGGGCTTCATTGGGTTTGCAATATCTGAGCTGCTGCCTTCTCTGATTGTAGAAATCCCATACAAGTGCAGGATTATTCTCAAATCCCTGAGGTGAAGCAACCTCATAGACATTGTGATTCTCCCACAGACCATTATTGTCCCTGAATGTCTTCAGTCCGGACGGCTGGGATATACCGGCTCCAGTAAGAATGATAATTCTTTCATTCTTTGTGATTGCAATATCCATAAAAATTATTATAATATAATGATATGGAAAGTAAAGAGATCAGTTATACTATAGGATATGCGCAGACAGAACCCATTATGAACAATCTGATGGGGAATCTGGACAGTATAAGAAGGATTATTGATAATAATGAGTATGATCTGCTTGTTCTGCCTGAGCTTGCAACATCAGGTTATAATTACATGGACAGGGATAGTCTCAGAAGCAATGCCATTGAACAGGACTCACTGTTCATTGAAGAAATCAAAGACAACTGCATAAAGAAACACAGAGCAATTGTCCTGGGTTTTGCTGAAAGGAGCGGTGACAGGATATACAATTCCTCAATACTTGTCAATGAAAAGGGCGATATTGATGTTTACAGGAAAACCCATCTCTTCTTCAATGAGAAAGAGGTCTTTGACCCGGGGGACTCAGGATTTGTCGTTTCAGAGGTAAAGGGCTTCAAGGTAGGTCAGATGATATGCTTTGACTGGTTTTATCCTGAATCAGCCCGCACACTTACACTCAAGGGAGCTGACATTATAGCACATCCTGCGAATCTTGTGATGCCATACTGCCAGAATGCAATGAGAATCAGGACATTGGAGAACAGGGTTTTTGCTGTAACTGCAAACAGGATAGGCACAGAGGGTGATTTTACATTCACGGGCATGAGCCAGATAACATCGCATAAGGGAGATATCCTCAGTCAGGCATCCGTGGATACTGAAGCAGTTGAATCAGTAATAATAAATCCGCTTGAGGCAAGGAATAAATTCCTCAATGAGAAGAATAATATTTTAAATGACAGGAGACCGCAATTCTATGAGTAATATAGTTGAATTACCTGAATATGAGGGATGTTTTGCCTGCGGCAGGGATAATCCTGTGGGGCTCAAACTTGATTTTAAATATGACAGGGATCAAGAGGAGGTGTTTGCTCACTTCAATCTTGATGAGAGGTATATTGGGTTCAATGATGTTCTGCACGGCGGCATACTGTCAACAGCAGCAGATGATGCAATGGCATGGTCTGCAATGATAAGGACAAATAACCTATGCCTTACAAAGAATCTTGAAATTGAATTTCTCATGCCCGGCAAACCCCATGCTGACTATACTGTGAGAGCCGCCTGCAAGCTGCTTGATGAAAACACTGTGCTTGCCCGGGCAAGTATTGTCAGTGACAGGGGAAAGGTCATTGTCAAGGCGCAGTCCCGTTTCATGCAGCTGCGTGGCAGACGCTCAAGGGCATTCAAAGAACAATATAATCTGGAGGCAATTCATGGCATTTAAAAGAGAGAAGGTCGCTGTCTACATATCCACGGCAAACTCCACTGTGACAGGTAATCTCTATATACCCCAGAACGGACGCATCACTGATTTTGTCAATAATGTATCAAAGGGCTTCATACCTGTAACAGAGGCAGTCATAGAGATGGAAAATAAAACAATCAGAACAGACCTTATTCAGATCAATAAGGACTATATTGTATTCATTATACCGCAGGAGGCAATGAAGGAGTAGAACAGACCCGCAACATGAAAACTGCAACTATTTTCACCAGCATACCAGCCACAAGCCACTATCATCTCAACCCGGCTTCCAGCCGGTCCCTTCTTTTACCTTTTACCTTTAATCTTCTACCTCTTTATTCCCGTATCAAACGAGTCACACGTGACACACGTATCACACGTCTTCATTCTTTTCCCTTTCTTCCGCATTACGCATGACGCAACACGCATTCCGACTGGGTCTGCCATTCACATTGACTATTGACTATAAACCATCAACCATTGACCTGACTTCCAGCCGGCAGCTGAAGGCAGACTCCGGTCTCTGTCGTTGCGAGTCCGTCTCTCTTGCTAAGCATCCGCGAAGCAATCTCTGTGGCCGCTATTCACATTCTTTCCGTCGTTGTACATTGTACATTTTCCGTTGTACGATCTTTCCTGGCCTCTCATCACATTACTTGCAACTTGATATAGGGTTCAAATTGTTGAACCCCTACGATTATCCGTTCTTTCCCTTTCTTCCGCATTACGCACTACGCATCACGCATCACGATTTGTCATTGCGATGAACGTAGTGAAGAAGCAATCTCCTTATCTGCTTTCATCTTTCCGGGCGGTTCTCAAACCGCCCATACAATAAATCCTTGAAACTTGCAAACTTGGAACTTGTAACTGAATGTCACTATTGACTATTAACTATCAACCATTGACCTGACTTCCAGCCGGCAGCTGAAGGCAGACTCCGGTCATGCTTTTACCTTTTACCTTGTAGCTTTTACCTTCTTAATTGCGGCAATCTCCTTATCTGCTTTCATCTTTCCGGGCTGTTCTTGAACCGCCCATACAATAAATCCTTGAAACTTGCAAACTTGGAACTTGTAACTG
>JAWOBN010000110.1:0-3962 GCA_046484245.1 bacterium
ACCAATAGTTAACAGTATTGATATTGACTCCCCTGCACTGAAAAAGTACAGATGCCTTGAAAAGGAATCAGAGGAATTAAAGGGCATTGTTCTGGATAAGGAGGGACTGCCTCACGGTGCATTTGAGAAATTCCGTGATCCTGCTGTTGAATTCTCTGTCTTCAGGGATATGCTCCCCGATGTTTCCTATCGTGCATGCCTCTATGTTTATTCTCAGATGAAATACAGGGGTTATATAAAGAGGTTTGAGACCCTCTCGGGAAAAATTGAGAAGATGAAACACAGGAAGGTGCGGAATCTTGATTTCATACTGAATTCCAATCTCATCTCCAAGGAATCCAAATCAATTATTGAGAAAAACACTATTGAAAGGATATCCGATCTCATCGGACTGATAAATCCTGCGGATATTGAGAATATTATTATCTATATTCTCGGCAAAAAGGATTAATCCTCCGATTTGTTCTTGGTACAATCAGCACATGTATTTGTTTCAGTGTTTTTCTGTGAGGCCCTCTGTTCCTTTTTCTTGTAATCATTCACATAAAACCCCTCTCCCTTGAATATCACATTGGGATTATAGCTTATTAAGCGTTCTGCTTTACTGTTGCATTTGGGACAGTGTATATCGGGGGTCTCAGACATCTTGTGAAACACTTCAAATTCATGCTTGCATTTCTTGCACTGATAATCGTATGTCGGCACTTATAACTCCATTAAAAAAAGAAAGGGGAGTTAAAAACTCCCCTTTTATTCATATTCCGGCAATTAATACATGCCGCCCATGCCTCCGGGCATTCCTCCGCCTCCGGGCATTGGTGATTTATCTTCCTCTTCAGGAATATCTGCTACCATGCATTCTGTTGTGAGAAGCAGTGATGCAATTGATGCTGCATTCTGAATAGCTGTTCTTGACACCTTTGTCGGGTCAATAACACCTGCTTCAAACATATCCTCAATCTTGTCTGTGACAACATTGAATCCTGCAGTTTTCTTTGCATTGACAACCTCATTGACAACAACAGATGCTTCTTTTCCTGCATTCTTCAGTATCTGCCTTATAGGGGCTTCAACTGCTTTTCTTACAATATCAACACCTATCTGTTCATCCTCGGGTTTCAGCTTGAGACTGTCAAGTGCTGTTCTTGCTCTGAGATATGCAACTCCGCCTCCGGGGACAATACCCTCTTCAACAGCTGCTCTTGTTGCATGAAGTGCATCCTCAACTCTTGCTTTCTTCTCTTTCATTTCAACTTCTGTTGCTGCACCGACATTGATTCTGGCAACTCCGCCTGCGAGTTTTGCAAGACGCTCTTGGAGCTTCTCTTTGTCATAATCTGAATCAGTGTCATCAATCTGTTTTCTGATCTGAGCAACCCTTGAGTCAATATCCTTCTTCTTTCCTTTACCCTCAACAATTGTTGTATTGTCTTTATCAATGATTATCTTGTGAGCAATACCCAGGTCAGTGATATCTGCTGTATCCAGTTTCATACCCTGTTCCTCTGATATGACATTGCCGCCTGTCAGCATTGCTATGTCCTTGAGCATCTCCTTTCTCCTGTCACCGTATCCCGGTGCCTTCACTGCTGCTGCCTGAAGTGTGCCGCGCAGCTTATTGACAACGAGTGTTGCAAGCGGTTCGCCTTCTATATCCTCTGCAATTATGAGAAGGGGCTTGCCTGACTGTGCAACCTTTTCAAGAACAGGAAGGAGTTCCTTCATGTTTGTTACCTTTTTATCTGTAATGAGAATATAGACATCTTCCAGTTCTGCTGTCATTTTGTCTGAATCTGTTACAAAATACGGTGAAAGATATCCACGGTCAAACTGCATACCTTCTACAAGGTCCAGCTCTATGGCAAAGGTTTTGCCCTCTTCAACAGTAATAACACCGTCCTGGCCTGCCTTTTCCATTGCCTCTGCAATCTTCTCGCCTATCTCCTGATCATTATTAGCTGATATTGCAGCAACCTGGGCTATTTCCGTTTTGCCCTTTGTTGCTTTCTTGATCTTCTTCAGTTCATCAACAATGACCTCAACAGCCTTATCTATACCCCTCTTTATTGCCATGGGGTTTCTGCCTGCTGTCACATTCTTGAGTCCCTCTGCATATATTGCCTGTGCGAGAACTGTTGCTGTAGTTGTTCCGTCACCTGCAACATCTGATGTTTTGCTTGCAACTTCCTTGACCATCTGGGCGCCCATATTCTGGAATGCCTCTTCAAGTTCAATTTCCTTTGCAACAGTGACACCGTCTTTTGTGATTGTCGGTGCACCGAATTTCTTTTCAATTGCCACATTACGTCCTTTGGGACCGAGTGTAACCCTAACGGCATCTGCAAGTTTATTGACTCCTTCCAGAATCTCCTTGCGTGCTTCATCAGAATAGATTAGTTGTTTGCCTGCCATATTTAACCTCCAATTACTTTATTTTTGCTAATATATCTGTCTGTTCCATTATAATATAGTTCTCGCCCTCAAACTCAATCTCCGTGCCTGCAAATTTTCCGAAGAGCACTATGTCGCCTTCTTCCAGACATTCATTGAATTCTATTTTCTGTCCGGACTGATAACACGGATCGCCTGATACTGCGATGACCTTACCCTGCTGGGGTTTCTCTTTTGCTGTATCGGGAATTATAATACCGCCTTTTTTGACCTCTTCCTTTTCAATCCTCTGAATGAGAATTCTTCCGCCAAAAGGTTTAATCTTCTTTTCTTTCTTACCCATATGTTTACCTCCTTTAAGTTATTATAATAAATAAATGAAATATGTAACTTAGGGTATTAAAACATAATCCGTTTTGAAATCTTGTCAACTGTCAATTTACTGTTTTTCGTATTGACATAATTTGTATTATATATACCTTATTATATATGGATTTTACAGGCAAATTCTATCAAGCTCAGGCGGTTATTGACCCTGTTTATAATAATGAATCTCTGTTTGATTTTGCAGAATCTGCAGGCATCAGTTTGGCTTTGGAAAATAGCAGTGACCTTCACTGTTTTATTTATGCACATTCACGGGAGGAGCTGTCTGCTTTTGTCAGGACAATCAATGATTTTTTCGGGAATGGAATGAAGTGGGAGATTTCAGAAATTGACCCCCAGAATTATCAGAAAGCATATTATAATACATATAATGTTATTGAAACAGATGCATTTCTCATAAGACCCTTTTTCAGAGAGCATTATGATTCACACCTTAAGGAAATTGTGCTGGACCCGGGACTCAATTTCGGGACAGGGTCACATGAGACGACACGCCTGTTGCTTGACATGATGCCCCTCATTGATTTTGCTGACAAGAGAGTGCTTGATATCGGATGCGGCAGCTGCATACTGACATTTGCCTCCTCCCTCCTGGGAGCCGGAAGTGCAATTGGTTTTGACACAGATATCAATATGGTTTATTCGTGCTCCGGGAACAATGAGCTCAATGACACAGCCAATACCTTCTTCTTCAATGGTTCAATAGACGCACTCAGGACAGATGCCCTGTTTGATATTATTCTCCTCAATATGCTCCCGTCCAATTTCAGGACACTGTTTGAACAGGTCTCAGACCATCTTACCGAATCGGGGCTATTACTTCTTACAGGCATGCTGAGAGAGGACAGGGTATTATACAGGGATTTTGTATTAGCTCATAATTACAATATTATCAGGGAGGAGTCATTAGACGACTGGCATGCATTCTTGCTCTCTTTGTGACAATCACAGGTCTCAGCGGAGAGACATATCCCATTGAGAGCAATATTATCACAGGTTCCTTTGCTGAATTCAGGGGTAATCACCTGCACACAGGCATTGATATGTCCACATATAACAGCAATTTACCCGTTGTTGCACCTGTCAGCGGGCATATATCGTATATAAAGCAGGATTTTTTCGGTTACGGCAAAGCCCTCTTTCTCAGTACAGACAATCATATCTATGTATTCTCACATCTCTCT
>JAWOBN010000116.1:0-23026 GCA_046484245.1 bacterium
CTTCTCTACTAATTCTCTTTCTCTTGCCTCAAGTTCAATAAACTGTGAACGGAGCTCTTCCTCCACTGCGTGTAATTCTTCCATTGCACTCTCAAGTTGGTACTCATTTGCCTTTATATCTGTTATATCAGTCAAACTGGACATGACAGCTTCCACATGTCCTTTTGAATCATATACAGGTGCTGCATTGAGAAGCAAGTGAATGGATTGCCCTGATTTATTCAATCTCTCAATTTCAATATTCCTCAATACCTCCCCATTAAATACACTGTCAAGTGCTCTGTGGAATTCCTCGGTCTTATTTTCAGGCACAATAGGCAATACCTTGCCGATAATCTCTTCTGCTTTCCACCCGAGAATATGCTCAGCACCCTTATTCCAGATAGACAGGACCCTGCCGTTTTTATCAAGATCAAAAACAGCATTGGGAGAAGCCTCAATAATGGATATCAGATAATTATTCAGTTTCTGCAGTTCATTATTATAATGTGTAGATCTTTTCATTTCTTTCCCTTTGTCTTTACTGTATAAATATTTTTATCATACTAAATTATATTGTTTAATCTGCAATTTATCAAGTCCCGATGTATATTGCATACTGCTGCTATTTCCTTTACTCTATTGATTCTTCTCCAAAAGAGTTGTCTGATTAATCCTGAAACACTTATTGCCAATTAATCAGTATTACACATTGCAGGAACTATATACACTCTTATAAAATTGCTTTAAATTCTTAGTTATACAGAACAGATCATGATTATGCATGACCAACCCGCATCTTAATTCTAATTTCAACATCTGTCCCTTTGCCCCCTATTTTGTAAAAACACACTCCAAATCCCAGGGACGGTGGTTGCAATTTAAGCAATTTCTGTCCTGCTATTTATCAACTTACAGTGATGGTCTATTTAAGTTATGTTAATTATGTACTTACAAAATTATACCTTTGTCAATTTGTGCAAATTGCAACCACCGTCCCTGGGAATTGGACAAAACGCTACTTAATTGCATAAATAACAAGGGTTAGAGTGTGTCTGCAACTGTTTTATGTTTGCTCTCTAATATTCCTTCTGTTCCAGCATATCATTCAGAGTTATTTGAGGATGATGATATCTCTTCTTACCTTCAGAATTCCCGAATTGTATTGCCTCTTCAGGACACCACTGCAGACAGGCAAAACACTGCTCACAATTATGATGCCAATGCGGTAAGCCATTGTCCATTGTAATATTATCTACCGGGCAAATCCTGCTGCATATACTGCAGGACGAACAATCATTATTCACAGAAAATCCGCTGTCCATAAGATGTATATAGTCAGGGTATTTCAGATTAGTCCTGCCATTAAAATCAGCAACTTTCAGCCATACCCATTTCTGAAGTGAATTTTTTAGATTGAGCATATCACCCAGTCTTTCAATGAACTCACTTGAAGTTTCAATTCTCCCTGTTTTTCTGTTCTCTATATAATCAGTTATCTCTGTTTTTCTCTTATCCCACTGTTCAAACATATTCCTCTGCTTTTCCTCATTGTCATAATCCAGTCTGAATCTGAATGGGTGAATTATACTGTCAGGGATCATATAATTATACGGCATCTGCACAGTGAAACCGGCACCCAGAAGGCCGCCCCGGCTTTTTAATTCCTCTTCCAGATATTCCATTGCAAGACAGGGCATATGAGCATAGGTGCCTATTGCAAATATATATTTGTCCTTGAGATTATTGCACCTCTCAATAAAATCACGCACAATTGCAGGCGGCCCCTGATTATAGATAGGGAATACGAAGCCTAGCACTTCACTGTCAATAATTATTTCCTTCTTATATTGAAGCAATGGGATTGATATCAGTTCAGCATTGATAATCTCAGCTATATCCCCTGCAACTTTCAGTGAATTACCTGTTCCGGAAAAATAGTATACCGTTTTCTTCATAACTGTCCTTCTTTCCTGTCTTTGCGAGGAGCAGAGCGACGCGGCAATCTCCTTATCCGCTATTCATTCCGATTTCTTGAATCTTGAAACTTGGTTCTTGATTCTGTCTTTGACCATTAACCATAAACCATCAACTCTCAACCCGGCTTCCGGCCGGCAGACTCCGGTCCCGTGTCTCTTACTTCTCCTCGCTATTCATAGTCCTGTTCTTCCCGCTCAGCAACACGCCCTTGTACTTTGTACATTGTACGGTCCCACTTCTTCCTGCTCAGCTTTCAGTCTCGTGTTCCCTGTCTCGCGTCCCGTGTCTCGTGTCCCGTGTCTCGCGTCTCGTGTCTCTCACTTCTTCCTGCTACTCCAATATTAGCACCTTCACGCTCACCTCCGTCTCACCCATCATGCCTTTGATAAAATACTGGCCTGCCGGATACTGGCTCTTGTCAATGCTTAGTTTTGTGTAGCCCGATTCTACATCTTTGTTTATGAGTGTTCCGTAATCTCTGCCTGTCTTGTCATAAATATTTACCTTAATTCTTCCAGCATGTTTTAGACCGAAGTACATATCTATTGAGGACTGCGTATAATTGATATAATAATTGTTTACTGTTGTTTCAACTGATTCCAATTGTTCTTCATTGATACCCATCAGCATATTCTCCAGTATATAAAAATGCCCTGAACCCAAGTATATATAATTGTCCTCTGCATAGACACCGTATGCCTCACCCGGTGTATCGTAGAATGCAATCTCTGCCGGGTTTGCCGGGTTGGATATGTCTATTACTCTTACTCCACTGCCATAATCAGCCACATAGGCATAGCTGCCAGATACATAGACACCCCATGCAAAGCCCGGTGTGTCATAGAAACCCGTCTCTATTGGAGCTGTCGGGTCGGATATATCTATTATTCTTAGTCCATCATAGTAATCAGTAACATAGGCATAACTGCCTGATATATATACACCTATTGCATACCCGGGTGTACTTTGGACACCAATCTCTGCAGGAACTGCAGGGTCGGATATATTTACTATTCTCAAACTATCTTCATCAGCAATATAAGCCAAACTGTCTGATACATGGACATCCCATGCAAAGCCCGGTGTGTCGTAATAACCCGTCTCTGTGGGAGCTGTCGGGTCGGATTTGTCTATTATTCTCAGGCCGCTGCCTCCATTAGCCACATATGCATAATCACCTGATACGTGGATACCCCTTGCAGAACTCGGCGTATCATAGAAACCGGCCTCTGTGGGAGCTGTCGGGTCGGATATGTCTATTATTCTGAGGTCTTCATCAGCAAGATAAGCATAATTGCCCGATACATAAACATCTTCTGCATACCCCGTTGTATCATAGAATCCCGCTTCTGTGGGAGCTGACGGGTCGGATTTGTCTATTATCCTGAGACCTGCATCATTAGCAGCAATATAGGCATAACTGGCTGACACATCCAAACCTCTTGAATACCCCGGTGTGTCATAATAACCCGTCTCTGCCGGAACTGCAGGGTCCGATATGTCTATTATTCCCAGGCCCGCATTATCATCAGCAATATAAGCAAAACTGTCTGATACATAGACACCCTCTGCATATCCCGGTGTATTATAGAACCCCACCTCTGTGGGAGCTTGCGGGTCGGATATGTTTATTATTCTGAGACCACCGGTATCATCAGCCACATAAGCCAAACTGTCTGATACATAAACTCCGGTTGCATACCCGGGTGTATCGTAATAGCCTGTTTCTGTGAGTGATGCCGGATCGGATATGTCTATTATTCCCAGGCCCGCATTATCATCAGCAATATAAGCCAAACTGTCTGATACATAAACATCAAATGCATATCCCTGTGTAATATGATATCCGGACTCTGTCGGGTTAGCCGGGTCGGATATGTTTATTATTCTTAGACCAAAACTATAGTCAGCCACATAAGCAAAGCTGTCTGATACATGGACACTCCATGCGTGTCCCGGTGTATTATAGTATCCCACCTCTGTCGGGGTTGACGGGTCGGATATGTCTATTATTCTCAGACCACTGCCATGATCAGCCACATATGCCAAACTGTCTGATACATAGACACCTTTTGCGAGTCCCGGTGTATTATAGAAGCCCGCCTCTGCCGGTTCTGACGGGTCGGATATGTCAATTATTCTTACACCTGCATCTTCATTAGCAACATATGCATAATCACCTGATACATGGACATCTTTTGCATACCTTGTTGTCCATATATCGCCAAGCAGTATTGGATTTGTTTCATCTTTTATGTTTAATATCACTAAACTATACCCCATGCATACATAAGCAAGCGTATCAACTGTAGTAACATTTACACAGTTTCCAAAAAACGGAACCCTCACTATACCCTTAATATTCAAACTGTCTGTTGACCACTTTGCCTCACTGCTCTTGTCTGTTGTCTGAGTATGATCTGGAGAAGAATGCTCCGGTTCTAAAATCCCGCCCAATCCATAAATGCTTACAATCATTATGATAGTTAAAACCAATAACATTATCTTTTTCATAACTCCTCCATAATTAATATATATATCATTTTTCATATCACTATTTTAATAATTCACCCCAAACAGTCAAGCATATTCTATCTTCAAATCCCCTGCTCTTGGCATGCTATTCACATTTTTCCGCATCACGCACTACGCAACACGCATTACGAGACGATAGCCGGCAGCTGATAGCTGAAGGCAGAAAGAGCAAACTTGTTTGCGATTTCTCGCGTCCCGCGTCTCGTGTCTCGTGACTCTTACTTCTCTACCTGGTATATATCACCAATTATCAACAGTAAAATCCCTGCGTATTTTCTGAAGAGCCCGTACTATGGGATAGACAGAAGAAAAATTCTCATAGAAGACAAAGAAATGATACCTGTATTTTCCAGCCACCTTCTCTACAATCATTGGAACAGGAGGGAATATATCTGTTGAATCTGCTGAGAGACGCCGGAAATGCTCATGTATCTCCCCTATTGCCTTCAATGCCTTGTCTTTGCCCTTATCCTTGACCATTACCCGGAGCATTCTTCTGAATGGCGGGAAACCTGCTGATTTCCTCCTCTCCAGTTCCCTGTCAAGAAAACCCCTGTAATCAAGATCATATATGTATTTCTCCAAATGCTCCAGATTGCCCATTGTCTCAATGAGTATCTCGCCCTTATGCTGCCTTCTTCCTGCCCTGCCTGCTGTCTGCACCAGTAGCTGCATAAAGTACTCCTCACTCCTGAAATCAGGCATATTGACTGTACTGTCAGCATTGAACATTATTACTGTGTGCACACCCGGTATGTCATAGCCCTTGGAAACAATCTGTGTGCCTATCAGTATGTCTGTACGCCCGTCAATCATGGACTGGATCACTTCCATGCGCTTGCCCTTCCTGGAAGCAGCATCAAGGTCAAGACGCTCAATATGAGCCTGCTGATACATCTTGCCTATCAGCTCCTCTACCTTTTGAGTGCCCCATACTCCTGTTGTTCTGAGCGCACCGCTGCAATGAGGGCATTTCGCATCAGCATCCTCTGTCCTGCCGCAGTAATGGCAAATAAATTGATGCTTATCCCTGTGATAGGAGAAAGAAACGGAACAGTCAGGGCATTTATAATATTCCCCGCACTGGGAACATATATAGAGATTCATATATCCCCGTCTGTTCAGAAATATTATTGTCTGTTTTTTATTCCTCAGATTATCCGCTATCTTGTCTGTCACCTGTACTGAGAGATGTCCGGGCATTATATCCTTTCTGATTATACTTATATCGGGTTTTGGGGACTCAATGAACTTATGCTTCAGTTCCAGTAAGGTGTATTTATCATTCCGGGCATTATACCATGATTCAATGGATGGTGTTGCTGAAACAAGCAATGCAGGCGCTGAGTGAATACGGGCTGCATATATTGCAGAGTCCCTGCCATTGTAATTGGGCGCTGAATCTGTCTGTTTGAAGGAGAGGTCCTGTTCCTCGTCAATTATCACAAGACCTATATTGCTCAGTGGAGCAAAAACAGCTGACCGTGTCCCCACTACAATGCGCTTGCTGCCCTTTGATATCTCATTGATAAAATGATACCTCTCGCCGTCAGAGAGTTCTGAGTGTATCAATGCTGTATCTGACTGCCCGAATTGCCTGAGAACCCTCTTGTACACAATCTCGGCAAGACCTATTTCCGGAAGAAGCAGCAGTATATTCTTGTCAGTATTATCTATTACAGACTGCATCAGTTTGAGGAATACCTCACTCTTGCCTGATGAAGGCGGACCGTAGAGAAGAAATGACCTGTGCGTTCCCAGTGAAGAGAGAACAGCATTATACGCGTCTTCCTGTTCACTGTTCAGCTTGACATCAAATTTCTCCGGCGGATTATAGGCAAAGACACTCTCTTCAATAGCGCCCTCTTCAATAAGCCTGTCAACTGTCTTGGCATTGATGCCCTTGACAGCTGTCAGGCCCGATCTGGAGAGGGGCTGTTTCATTGTTTTTTCTTTGATTATGTCAAGTACGGGACTTTCCCCGCTCCTGTATGCATATCTCTTAATATTCTTTGTCAGTGACGGCAGGATATTCCGCAGCACACTGCCCATTGTTGACAGATAGTATCTGGCAATCCACTCAATCAGCTCAATGTACTTTTCAGGGCAAGTGCCGCTCAGATGAATGGATTCAACGGGTTTGACATTCCTTATATCCGTATTATCCATTGTTTCCATTACAAGGCCGTATGTCTGTCTGCCCCTGAAATGGACTGTGACAATACTGCCCCTCTCTACTGCTTCCTGCAAATCCCCCGGTACTGTGTATATAAACTGTTTGTCCAGATTGACGGGAATAAGTACATTGCAGTATTTCACAATGCCTCCATTATCCTGGAGAATGTTTCTACTGGAATATCCATAAGGAGTGACGGACTGTAATTAAGCAGTATATAGAGGATAATGGAGAAGAATGAGATTGAAAAGAGTATCAGTGTAAGAGAGAGCAGATACCCGTACTTCTTCAGGTCAGGCTGATTGTCAACCCTGAGGTCAGCAATGACAATATATATGAACTGAAAGTAGAATGCGCCTGCAATAAAACAGGCAGGCATATAATATATATCCTTTATGAGAAGGAACAGTATGCCTACAATAATTACAGGCAATGGCACTGTATATGGGGCAAGGGCTATGAGGGGATTGATTCTGCTCGTCTTTATCTCCCCTCCTGATTTCATTGTGGAATGGAATGAATAGACCTTTGTGAATGTTATGAATGAAAATATCAGATGCGTGTATTCATGGGTGAATGTCTCAATGAATTCAAAGAATTCGGATATCTTCTTTATGAATAATCTCAATATGAGAAATACTGTGCCGCCTGCAAGGAATACAAGGAAGTAGTCACTTGCACTGAATGAAAAATTATCTGCAGTAATGAAATAGAAAACGGACATGAGGGTGTAGATTATTGTAATTGTATAGAATACAATTGAAAGAATCATTTCTTGTCCAGTAATGCCCTGGCATGCTCCACTGCTGTACCCCGGGCAATGGATGCACCGAGGAGACGCGCTATTTCATTCACTCTCTTCTCACTGTCAATATGTTTAATATCTATGTCATTGTCCTGTTTACTGACAAAGAGATGCCTGCTGCCTGCTGCTGCAATCTGGGGGAGATGGGTTATCACTATGAGCTGCTTGTCGGATGAGAGTTTCTTCATCATATCTGCAGCCATCTCTGCTGTCTTGCCGCTTATTCCCGTGTCAATCTCATCAAACACCATTGTTGTGACAGGATCACTCACTGTCAGCGTGCTCTTCATTGCCAGCATTATCCTTGAGAGTTCACCGCCTGAGGCAATATCCTTAAGCGGCATGCCGTCTCTATTGAACCTGTTCTTCAGCAGGAATTCTATCCTGTCGCAGCCGTATCGTTCATACCGGTCTTCATCATAATCAATGTCCACCTTGAGTGATGAATCCTTCATATTGAGGTCCCTCAGAGCCTTATTGACACTCTCTTCAAATTGCCTTGACACCTCGGAGCGTTTCTCATGAAGCATTGCGCTGATTGTTTTCATGTTTTTAAGTGTGTCTGACATTGCCTTTTCAACACCGTGCAGCTTTTCCTCGGGGAAATTGATAACAGATATCTTCTCTTCCAGTTTATTCCTGTAGCCTATCAATCCGTCCTTATCCATATTGTATTTGCGTTTTAATGCATCCAGTTTTCCCACTTTATCTCTGAGAACAGCAAGTTCTTCCTCATCCAGATAGAATGCATCCTCAAGAGAGACAATCTCAGATGATATTTCCTCAGCATTGACCCTTATCTGCTGAGCGAGTTTTCTGATACTGTCTATACCTGTATGAGTGGATTTTATGGATTTTGCCCTCTTCTCTATCTCAGTGGCAAAATTGAGCAGATTATATTCCTGCTCTGATTCTGTCAATTCATAAATCTCTGACAGTATCTGCTTGATATCCTCATAATTCTCCATTTCATAGAGACGCTTTGAGATGGTCTCCTCATCAATTTTATCCAGGTCAATACTGCTGAGCTCCTGCAGTGCATATTCAATATACTCCTTCTCTTTCCTGAATTCCTCTATATCTCTGGATATCCGGGCTTTCTGTTCCTTCAGGTCATTGTACTTGTCCAGCAGCGCCATATACTCAGCAATATTCTCCTCATTGCCTGCAACTGTATCTATGATACGCCTCTGATTGATATTGCTCAGAAGGAGCTGATGCTCATGCTGACCATGCATATCAACAAGCACATTCCCAACCCCCTTCAGTATCTTCAGTGTAACAGGATTGTCATTGATATATGCCCTTGAATGTCCCGAGGGATTAATAACACGCCGGATAATCAATGGATTATCCGCTTCAATGTCAATGGATGCAAGCTGCTCAATAATGGAGTAATCCACTTCAAAGACACCTGTTATCTGTGTCTTCTTTGAGGGGTCTTTTATTTTGGACATATCTGCCCTTTCACCGAGAATCAGTGAAAGTGCATTGATAAGCAGTGTCTTGCCGGCACCTGTCTCACCTGTTATGACATTGAACCGGGGTCCCGGTTCTATGGATAATTTATCTATTACAGCATAATTGACAATACTGAGTTCCTTCAGCATAGACGCGGATCCCTTCCCAGAAAGAATTTCTCCCTCATTACATTTATAAATGCACTCTTGTCAAATTGTATGAGCTGCAGTTTCTTTTCATATAATTTCATCTCTATCTTCTCGCCCTTCTCCACGGAGATATTGACCTGTGAATCAGCTGATATCATGCAGTCGCCATTGAGCGCCATAAATGAGACCTTCCTCTGATTATTAAGGACAATGGGCCTCTGCACAAGATTGTGCGGGCATATTGGGGTGATGATAAAGGAATTGGCATCAGGGAGCATTACAGGGCCTCCTGCTGCCATGGAATAGGCAGTTGAGCCGGTTGCTGTTGAGAGCATTATGCCGTCTGAAGATACCTTGGACACCTCCATGCCGTCTATAAACACATTTATCTTAATCATCCTCTGGACAATTGCCGAATATAGTACAATTTCATTTACTGCAATGAGCTGCTTCTGCTTCACTGTGGTTGAGAGCAGGTCCCTCTCTTCAATGAAGAAATCACCCTCATAAACCTTGTTCAGTGTCTCTATCAGCTCACTGTCACGGTTCTGTGTGAGAAAACCGAGTGAACCGATATTGATGCCTACCAGTTTGAGTTCAAAGGGCACTATGCGTCTTGCTGTCTTGAGCATTGTTCCGTCCCCGCCCAGTGAAATAACAATTGTATCGCCCTTATCCATTGAAGCAAGTCTGCTGTCATCTACTGTTTCAATGTCAAGTCCGTATTCATCCTTGAACATAAAGACATCTATATTATTCTTGTCTGCCCACTCAAGGGTCTTTTTCACTGTTTTCTCTGCATTCTTCTTATTTGTATTGACGGATATTATAAGATTTCTCATTTTCTCCTCATCATTATGATCCGGTCCTTCCCTGCAAGGTCCTTTACTATTGATATGTCCTTGTACTTGCCCTTCTTCAGAGCATAATTCCTCACTGACCTGCACTGACCATCACCGAATTCCATTGCAAGCATACCGTCTTTGCGGAGATATTTATAAGCATTGTCTATGAGGTATCTGAGCATATTCAGGCCGTCCTCTCCTGAACCCAGTGCAAGATTGGGTTCAAATTCAGATACTTCCCTCTGGAGTTTTTCTACCTGTTTTTCTTTTATATAGGGCGGATTGGACACAATGCAGTGAAAATACTTCCTCTTCCTGAACCCCTCAAAGCCCTCTGTATTGACAAAATTGATTGTACCTCTTATCTCATTGAGCTGCTCATTATCCCTCGCCACATCCAGTGCGGGACGGGAGATATCTGACGCAAAGTATCTGCAGCCAGGTGCATATTTTGCAAGAGAGACAATGATATTCCCCGAACCTGTGCCTATGTCCAGTATGCGGAAATCCTTCTTCTTGTTCTCCAGGACAAAATTGAGGACCTTTTCAACAAGGATCTCTGTCTCCGGTCTGGGTATCAGGACATGCCTGTTGACCTTGAAGGGCAGTGACATGAATTCGGTCTCACCGACAATATACTGTACAGGTTCATTTCTCAGCCGCCTCTGCACGAGATTCCTGAAATAATTCGCCTCTATCCTTGTAAGTTTCTTCTTGTAATTGGAATAGAGCTCCAGACGGTTCTTATTCATGCAGTGCACCATAATGAGCTCTGCATTGAGCCGTGGTTTCTGTATATCGTGGCTCCTGAAGAGGTCTATTGCCTCATTGATAAGTTCCTTACTGTCCCATTTCTTCTGCAAGCACATACTCCAGTTTTTCTTTTTTCTCTTCCTTCCTCAATTCCTCAATAAGAATATCAAGATTACCATCCAGTATTTCGTCCAATCTGTATATTGTCAGATTGATCCTGTGGTCCGTGACCCTGCCTTCAGGGAAATTGTATGTACGTATTCTCTCAGACCTGTCGCCTGACCCTACCTGGCTTTTTCTGTTGCGTGAGATCTCCTGCTGCTGTTTCTGTATCTGCATATCATAGAGCCGTGCTTTGAGAATCCGCTTTGCTTTCTCTTTATTCTTATGCTGGCTTCTCTCATCCTGACAGGATATGACTATGCCTGAGGGCTTATGGGTGATCCTCACAGCAGTTGCCACATTATTGACATTCTGCCCGCCTGCACCTGATGCATGGAAGGTATCTATTTTCATGTCATTCTCATTGAGTTCTACCTCCACATTCTCAGCTTCAGGCAGAACAGCAACCGTCACTGCGGATGTGTGAATCCTGCCTCCTGATTCTGTCTCCGGTACACGCTGCACCCTGTGAGCACCGCTTTCAAATTTGAAATATCTGTAGGCATTCTTGCCCTTGACAGAGAATGTAATATCCTTGAATCCCCCCAATCCTGTTGAATGGGAATCCATGAGCTCCACTGTCAGATTCTTGGATTCAGCATATTTCTTATACATCCTGAATAGGTCTGAAGCAAAGAGAGCTGCCTCATCTCCCCCTGTGCCTGCCCGTATCTCAAAAATAATGTCCCTTGAATCATTGGGGTCAGACGGTATGAGAAGCATCTTGATCTTCTCTTCAAGTTGATCTGCCTCTTTCTTCAGGTCCCTGATGTCTTCTTTTGCCATTTCCTTCAGTTCACTGTCATCAGTGGACTCCAGAATCCCCTCATTCTCTGCCAATTGCCTGTCCATATTCAGCAAGTCCTCTATGAGGGCAACAGTGTCCTTGAGGTCAGCATACTCCATTGACAAATTCCTGTATAGTTCATTATTGTTTATCACATCAGGATCAGTGAGCTGTTTCTCTATTTCCTTGAATCTTTCAATTTTCTCTTTCAGTTTCTCTCTCTTCAATGAATTCCTCCAAACCTGCTGCCTTGAGAGCTGCTTTGAGTGAGGCAATACTCACCTCAAGCATCTCGTTGGTCGGCTCTTTTGTTGTAATATATTGAAAAAGTATGCCCGGCAGAAGCAGTATCTTTACTATTTTATTTTTAAAGTGTTTGCCTGCCAGTGTGAGTATCTCAAATGCAATTGCTGCAATCACAGGCAGGAATATCAGATGATTTATAAGACGATTGAGTGCATTATTGGTTATATTGAGCTGCGAGAATACAATTGTATCAAGTGCGGAATAGAATATTATTGCAATAATAAGCACAATAAATATAAAACTCGTCCCGCATCTGGGGTGCTTTGTTGAATACTCTCTTACATTTTCCACATTGAGCTCTACACCGTTTTCAAATGCATACACTGCTTTATGCTCTGCACCGTGATACATGAATATCCTTCTTATATCCTTCCAGAGGCTTATCACCAGTATGTAAAGAATGAAAAAGACCATCCTGATGCCCCCGAGAAACAGATTGAAATAGAGCTGATTGGTCTGAAGATTGAGCCAATTGCCCAGTTTTATGGGGATAAAGAGGAAGAGCCCCACTGCTATGCCTATTGCTGCAATAAAACTGACTATTGTCATGAGTAAATCCTTGAACCCCTTCTTCTTGCCTTCCTCATCATAATAGATATCAGCAGAGAGATTCAGTGAGTCCATACCGAGATTGAGCATCTCCATAAATGACACAACTCCCCTTATAAAGGGCAGTGACATAATCTTATTCCTCTGTGCCCAGCGTGTATAGGGTTTTGACCTTATCTCAATATCCCCGCTCTCCTTTCTCACTGCAATAGCCCAGCCGCCGTTTACGAGCATCATGACACCTTCAATTATTGCCTGTCCTCCTGCACGTATGTTTTTATTCACCGAATTTCTCCTTGAGGGATACATATCTTAGATAATCCTCCATACTCTCCACTCCGCGCACAAACATATTGTTATTCCGTATCTCTATGAGATTGGCACTCTTGAGCTGTTCAACCATACCTTCAAGTTTATCCTCTTTTATACCCAGTATGGAAGAGAGTTCCTCCATGGAGTAATTGAAGTTGAGAAGAATAGAGCCGTCATCCTGTTTGATGCCGTCCTCTTCTGCCTTTGTAATAAGAAATGCAATGAGCCGTTTTTCAAGGGACTTAATCATTAGGAATTTGATCTGCTCATCCGCCTTGCGGAGGCGTGTTGTGAGTTCTGTCACAATATATTCAATAAGGGGTTCTTCAC
Source organism: bacterium (assembly GCA_046484245.1). Classification (GTDB taxonomy): domain Bacteria; phylum Hydrothermota; class 32-111; order 32-111; family 32-111; genus JAXHVG01. The sequence goes on from JAWOBN010000116.1 coordinate 13,130, forward strand.
CCATTTTCTTCTTCAGTGCATTCTTGTCAAATGTAATAAGATGCGTTTCACCGTCCGAGAGTGCTGTCGCTGATCTGGGACTGCCGTCAATAATTGACATCTCCCCGAAAAAATCACCCTCGCGCAGAACAGCCAGGACCTTGACATCATCCCCAACCTTTTTAATAATCTTCACTTTGCCTGATTTGATGAGATACATCTCATCACCTGCATCCCCTTCCCTGAAGAGGACCTCATTGTCCTGTAATACCTTTTCTACACCCATGTCAGCCATAATTTCCTCCTAAATATTTAAAGGAATTATATAAGGCATCTCACCCTTGAAACTGTTTTTCCTGTATGCCTTAATAATTTTTTCTATTTTCTCTTCCTCTATACCCGCCTCAGCTATCTCCTCAACAGTCATCTCCCTGTCAAAATAGAGATATGAGAATCTGTCTATTGTCCTGTAGGACACACCCATTTCACCTTCATCTGTCTGTCCTTCCCAGAGATCTGCAGTAGGAACCTTGTTGACTATCTTCTCAGGAAGGCCCATAGAAGCAGCGAGTTCCCGCACCTGTGATTTAAAGAGATTGCCCAGTGGATTGATAGCGCATGCCAGATCCCCGAACAATGTGCCATAGCCCATGATTATCTCTGACCTGTTGGAGGTGCCGATGACAAGTCCATTATGCTTGGAAGCCATGTCATAGAGCACAGCCATTCTTTCCCTGGCGCATTTGTTCCCTATACGGAGTTTTGACAGATTGTCCTCACCGGCAAAATAGATATCTATCTGCTCTGTAATGTCCCTTTTAATAAGTTCAATATCAAGAAAATCGCATATCAGCTGCGCGTCACTGCGGCTTTCGGGATTACTGGACCTATACGGTAGAAAATACGCATGTATATGCTCATTGTCAATAGCATCAGCCAGCAGAGCCAGGGTGACAGATGAATCCAGTCCGCCCGAGACACCAATGACTGCCCTGTTGAATCTCTTCTTCTTTATTGCAATCCTCAATTCTTCCGCCAGATAATGAGCAATGCTCTTGTAGTCAATATGCAGATATTCATCAATATCCATAATTCTCCTTTTTACGAAATATTATTTTATCACAAGTAAACATACAGTCAAGGTTAATACGCATAATACAAGTATCGGGGCAATCAGTAATTTATGCAGGGCGGGATTATCTTGCTGGAAGATTAAGGGGATTTCTCACTGAAGAGGATACAAGACAATGTATCATGCCCGGGCCATATTCATTTAGATACTGTCCGGCTCCTGCCTCCTCTGAAGAAATGTATCCTCAATGCTGCTCATGATATCCTTGATCTTTGTACGCGGTATTTCCGAATGCGCATTCCCCGCACCTGTAAATGTATGAACAGGATTGAGTTTCATCATCCTGCCCCCGCTTCTCCTGATAATCTCATCAGCCAGACGGATACCGGGCATATTGTTCTCCTCTTCCTTGTAATGCAGCGGTTTTATAAGCAGGAATTTCACATCCGCCTTTTTGACCTGCTCTGATTTTGTCATTGCATCGCGGTATATCGGTTCATCAAGCATATCATCATAATGATTTGTCACCGGCTCCGGATAACAGTCACTGAGCATCACTATCATGGGATTGGCATCAGGATTCTTGTACTTCTCTGTCTTTGCCATTGTAATTGCCTTCCCTATACCGTCCCCCAGTGGTGTTTCACCGTGAACAGAGAGATTCTTCAGGCCTTTGATAATTATCCTGTAATTGTGCGTGGGATAGTTTATGATTCTCGCCTGAGAGCCCTGAAGTGATATGAGACCTATCCTGTCCCTGTTTCTTGTGAAATGCTTTACTGAGGTCTTCAGCACATCTGTAAATATAGATATATAGGGATATGTTGAATTGCTCACATCTATAAGGAAGATCAGTGTCATGGATTCCTTCTCCATCTTCTCCCATCCCATTATATTCTGCCGGTCAATGCCTTTACTGACTGTACCCTGCTTCATCATTGCATTCCTTATTGTCTGATAAAGGGCAATGGGGGTTACACCCTTCTCATAATCGGTGCTGCGGAAATTCCTTCCCACACGCTTTGAGCGTATATTCCTTCTTCTTCCTCTTGACTGGGCAGCAGGTCTTCTCTTTCTCATGCCTGTCAGGATATTGCCGAACCGTTCCCTGCCCTGACGGACAATGTCTCTTATGGAACTGAAAAGCGGGATACTGCTCCTTCTCACTGAAGATTTGCTCTTTTCATTTTCACTTGTACGGGATTGATGCTGGGAGAGGCTTCGCCTGCCCCCGGATTTTACCTGATAGTCATCCCTCTTCTCTACTCGGCTTTTTTTTTACTGTCCCTCTTCTCAAAGTCCATTTCAAATATGAATGGAGGTTTATCCCCCTCATCCTCATCTTCATCAGGCAGATGCTTGTTTAAAACCTGCAGTATCTCTTCTTCTTCAGGGGGACCGAGCAGTCCGCCGTCCCTTGTCCTGTGTATGAGCGCCAGTGTTGAGGCTTCCTCAATATCAGTGTTTGTAACATAATTGCTGTTTCTCAGTGCAGCCAGTGTGCGTGCTGTCTTGATTATTACAATATCAGGTCTCTGACCGTCAACCTTCAATTCACCACATGCTGAAGACACTGAAAATATCTGCTTGTCTGTCACAGTAACATCCCCGAGATTCTTCCTCGCTTGGGGTATTGAATCCCTGACCTGTTTCTGCTGCTCGGAGAATCTTGACACATATGATTCATAATCATCCTCAAAGAGGAGATTGCGCTTGACAATTTCAGCCCTCTTCTCGGGGTCTGTAATTGTCTCAACCTTCACTGCAAGGGGGAATCTGTCAAGTATCTGAGGCCGTAGTTCACCCTCTTCAGGATTCATTGAACCTATCAGCACAAAATTTGAACTATGAGTAATGGATACACCTTCTCTTTCTATTACATTGACATGGGACGCAGCAGCATCCAGTATATCATCCACAAGGTGGTCAGGGAGGAGATTAACCTCGTCAACATACAGTATATTCCTGTTTGCAAGCCCCAGTATTCCCGGTATGACCTGCTTTCTGCCCTCCTTCATGAGAAGTTCAATATCAATACTGCCTATAAGACGGTCCTCAGTGCAGCTCAGCGGCAGGGTGACAACCCTCATCTGTTTCTCAACTGTATCCTTCTTGCTCTTGTCACCGCAGTAATCACATTCCTCATCAGGCCTGCAGTTGAATGCACAGTCCCTGATTGTGGTGTAATCAGGAAGAATATCCTCAACAGAATGCACAATTGTTGATTTGCCCGAGCCCTTGGGACCCATGACAAGCAGACCGCCTATTGACGGATTGACAATATTGGCAATATATGCTGCTTTGAGCTTCTCCTGTCCTACTATGGACGAGAACATCATTAATTTCTTCTTCAAATAACCCCCTCTGTTATGCCCTCAATTATACATATATGATAAATCCAGTCAATAACTGCCTCGCGGCCGGGGACGGTCCTTCGATTTGTTGATTCTTCTCACCAAAGCCTATTGAATTTCCTTTAAGGCACTCGCCTGCTTGTATGCAATGTCAATATATCAGTTAAATGAAGCTAAAACCGCTATTTATGCCTTGAACTGCTTTCTCTGTCAGCACTTTTTAATGCTTTTTCAGCAACCTCTAAGCTTTGGCATAATTTAACTTAAGAAATTTCTACTGGGTTTGATGAGAAAACGGGACAAATGGAAGGACCGTCCCCGGATGTGTTTGACTTGACAAATGGATATTACTGCAATATGCTCTTGAAAATCATAATAAAGGAAATTAATGAAGGTACTTCTTGTAACAGACGGGTATTATCCGTATCATTCAGGCACATCCAAACTCAATTATGATAAGTGGACTTGGCTGAGGAAGAGGGGCATAGAAGCTGATATCCTCACTACATCATACGGCAAGGGCGACGGGGATTATGAAGCATACAGGATAGGCAGGGTGGTAAAGATTGCAGCCAATGGCTCATATATCACAATGACTTTTGACAGTAATCTCAATGGTAGGATAAAGTCATTTCTCAGAGAGCACAGATATGACATACTGCATCTATCAGGACCCTTCCCTCCGGGACTGTCGTACTTTGCAATGCGCAATGCACTTCCCGGCACAGGTGTCATAGGAGAATTCCAGGCTGCATCGGATTTCATACTGCGGTCACTGAGTGACAATGGTTCAGTGATTGACAATATCAAAACAGGATTCATGCAGTATATTGGAGGCAATGTATTCAATGCACTGTTCAGGGATGATTATGAGCGGCTCAATATAAGAAGCGCTATATCACATGCAGCTCAGTCCTTCTTTGAGATTTTCATCAGGGGTGATTATGAGATCATCCCCGTGGGGGTGGATACAGACAGGTACTGTCCTGAGGGACCTGTTTTCAGTCATATCAGTAAAGGGCATTCCATCATATATCTGGGCAGAATGGACAGGCGCAAGGGTCTTGACCGTCTAATCAGGGCAATGCCCCGTATTATTGAAGATGTGCCTGATGTGAAGCTCTATGCAGGAGGCGGCGGTCCGCTTCTGGATGAATACAGGAAACTGGCTGTAAAGACAGGTGTTGATAAGCATATTGATTTTATGGGCTATATTGATGAGGATGACCTGCCTAAATTGTACAGGTCAGGCAGTGTCTATGTTTCCCCTGCAACAGGCGGTGAATCCTTCGGCATTGTCCTCATTGAGGCAATGGCTTCCGGCATACCTGTTATTGCTTCTGATATTGGAGGATACAGGGATGTGGTGGATAATGGTCTTACCGGCATACTGACAGATTCCGCAGACAGCCGCACACTGGCAAAACACATCACGGGGGTGCTTCTTGACAGTAAAAAGGCTCAGTATCTCTCAAATAATGCATTAGAAAAGGTGTCCCGCCATTATGACTGGGATGTTGTTATTGACAAAACCATTGAACAGTACAAGAGGGCGATTGTAAAAGCACGCTCCTGATCATTGACTGTCCAGGTCAATAATTGTGTACTGAGTTGATCCCATGCCGAGTGACTCTGCGTATTCCAGTTGCCTGTTCCCGCTGACATTATTAATTTTGAGGAATGCATCTTCAGTTTCATACATTTCATTGACCATATCAAGAGAGGCCTTATCCAGTGCAACAATATCAGTTGATGCAAGTATGCCAATATCCTCAATAAACGGAGACCCCGGATTTCTTGCACAATCGCATGCAGGCGTGATATTTGCAAGCACATTGATATACACCATATCGTATCTTGAAGAGATTGCAAAGGCATATTCAACAAGATGTTCAAGGAACACCTGTTGACGCTTCACATTATCAGGTGCTGTCATTGCATCCTGCGCGCATTCTGTGATACACTGTCCGCAACCTGTGCATTTACTGTAGTCAATCTCAAATGTCTCCGGATTTATTGCATCAACAGGGCAATTCACTGCACATTTGCCGCACTGATTGCATTTTTCGGGATTATACTGGGGGATAAATGAATTGTGCATATCCCTTTTGCCTGAAGCTGTGCCCAGCCCCATTGCAACATTCTTGACAGCGCCTCCGAATCCGGCACTCTTATGACCCTTGAAATGGGAATATATGATATAGGTATCATACCTGTTCATATGCCTGCCGATATAAAATTCACTGAAATACTGCAGATCATCCATATAGAGCGTATCAATACCCGATGAATCCAGTATGTCAATGGGCGCAAAATCAAACCCATGCTCTTTGGCTAACTTAATGTGGGAAAGTGTCTTCTGACGGGGTGAGGTGTAGAGCACATTGGTCTCCACAAATGTGCCACCCACTGCTTCCATCAAATCCCTGACAAGATAAGGTTTGAGATAATAATCATTGCCCGCTTCCCCGAAATGCAGTTTTACGGCGACATCGCCTTTCACATTGTCACTGATCTCCTCATATACCCTCATCACACCCTCAGGGGAAATATCACTGGTGAAGTACACCTCAGAGGCATAAACACCAAAAGCTAGAACAGCAGCAAGAATAATCAGCAATCTTTTCATATTATATTACCAGTTGAACATTCCGCTCATCACTGCTGCACCGCCCATGAGAAAATAATAAACTACCCAGGCTGTGCCTGCTAAAAGAACACCAATAGTGCCTCCTATAAAAGCTGATATTGCCTGTCTCTGTTTTACTTTTGGTCCATAGGCTGATTGAAAGCCCATCATATATTCATTACCCTTGCCCATTGCACTCATGGGCACCTGCGGTGACATCAAAAAACCGACAAGTGTAGCACCAAGACAACCCAGGCTATTAAGGCAGCATCCTCCTCCAAATCCTATTGCTGTCCACATTGTTGTGGACTTACTCTTTGCAGCCCTTTCACCTGCCATTACACCATCTGTATAGTTATCAGCAAAACAGATAGAAAAAACAAATGAAATGACCAAAAGTAAAACTGTGATCTTCTTCATTATTCCTCCGTATTTAGATTAAATTTATTCTATTATAAACATTCTACTTGTCAAGAGAATTGACTCTCTTGATATATGAGTCCATGTCAAATTTCCTCTCAAGGCCCTTTCTGCTCATATATCTCAGTTTACCCAATACAGGCCTCTCCCTGAATGCCCTGTCATGCTTGCCGAAGCACCACAGCACTCCTGTAAAACCATTGGGGTCCCTGCCGTCCAGTTCATATTTATTATTGAGATTAAGCATTATATCATATGCCTTTTCATAGGAGTCAGTCCATTCAATGATTTTCTTTCCCCAGTACATACGCATATATCCGTGCATCTTGCCTGTCAGAACCATCTCCCTCTGTGCAGCATTCCAGTATTTATCATGTGTCCTGCTGTTTTCAAATTGCTTCCGTGAATAATCATATTCCCTCTTGTCCTCCTTATGCTCTCTCATTGTCTTTTTTGCCCAGTCAGGCAGGCCCTCAAGTGAATCATAATTATCATTATAATAAATGAAATTAAGAGCAAGTTCCCTTCTGACTAAAACCTGTTCAATAAAATCATCTGCATTCCTGCTCAGTGCACTGTCAACAATCCTCAGTGGTGATATCTGTCCGAAATGAATATACGGGCTGAGATTGGATTGTAAATTCTTGCCGGGATCATTGCTCAATTCACTGTAATATTCAATATTATTCTCCATAAAATCCTTGAGAACCTCCAATGCCTTATCTTCACCGCCGTCAAATATAGAGAACTTTACCGACTTGTCCATACTAATGGTTTCAAGCAGATCCTCAATGTCATATTCCGCATCTTTCCACTCCCGCTTATTGTTCACATTCTCCTTTTGAGGCAGTTGCAGATACTGAGCAAACTCGTTCATGATATTCTTCCTGATTGTATATGCTGCGTATTCCTCCTTATCGGAAGCTGATTCAACAGGCACAACTGCATCTGATTCAATCTGAAACATCGGGATATTTATACTCTGGGCAATACTCTTTCTCCACTGTCTCTGTATTCTCAAATACCCCCTGTCAGTAATAAGAAGAGATGCGCTCTTGCACTCATCCGGGATTATGACTTCAGGGTCCCCTCTGAGTATTTTAAACACAATACCCCTCTGCCTTAATCTTTCAGCAGTTTCAATTATCCCCTCCAGCATGAATCTGTAATGTCGCGCATTTGCATCAGGGAAGTCAGTCAGTACAAATACAGTGAGCAGCGGTTTATTGAGTTCATTCGCCCTCTTCACTCCGTATTCAAGTGCATGATTGTCCTCAGCTCTCCGGGACTGCTGCATCCAGTATATCACATATTCACCATCAGAACGGGTTCTGTTATTGAGTAATTGAATCCTGTCTTTGAATATCTGCGGATTATTGGTCTGCATATGATTATTATGCATTAAATGGAAAAAATTGCAATTAAATTGTAACATTTGCAGGCAGTAACCGTATTATCTAATAAAAAAGGAGGAACAATGAAAAACTTAGTCAGCACAATAAACAATGGGAAAGAACAGATTCTATACTCAATGCTCTCTGCTTTAATACTTGCACTTCCCGTAATTTTCCTTAGAATCAGTATTGGGCTCATCAATAATATGTCAATATGAACCGGAGGATAAAATGAAGAAAATTTTACTCATTGCAGTCATAACTGTCATTGCGGCAGCACCCTTCTTTGCAGAGAATATCTACACGAAGAACGGATACCATATTGAGGACATTGAAGAGAAGATAAATCTCAGTAAGAGCAAAACTGTCACTGTGACAAACAAGAACGGGTCTGTGAACCTTGAACAATGGTCAAAGGACTATGCAGAGATCAAGGTACAGAAAATAGCCCGAAAGAAAGATGACCTAAATTATATTGAAATCAAGAACAATAATACTGCTCAGCGGCTTGAAATATTCACTGATTTTTCCTCAAAGAACCTCAGCGACATTGCAGTTAATTACACAATACGCATTCCAAAGAATTGTACTGTGGAAATGATAAAGACATCCAATGGGGCCATTGAGGTCAGTAATATCACATCAGACATTGAGATGAAGACCTCAAATGGTCCAATCCGTGCAGACAATGTCTCCGGTACAGTCAATGCCTATTCAAGCAATGGCCCTGTCAGTATAAAGGATGCGGGCAGTATAGGCCGGATAATCACATCCAATGGACCGGTTGAAGCGGATGTGCCTGATATTGACAATGATTGCACAATCAAAACATCCAATGCTCCGGTGAACATCAGTCTGAAGGGATTCAGCGGTATAATCAATGCCGGGACATCCAATGGCGCCATCAAGGTAGAGGGCAAGGGACTCACTATTGACAAACTGGACGAGAATCAGTTAAAGGCATCTGCAGGTGACAAGAATGTCACACTGAGTATTGTAACAAGCAACAGCAGAATAACAATAAAGAGATAAGAAGCAGCCCTACAGGGCTGCTCATCTCTTAAATTGACTTTTTTCATATCTCCTGTAAAATAAATGTGTGATTAAAGCATACAGTATCAGAAGGATAGAGCATATCCTTCACCATATATCCATACTGGTGGCTCTTGAGGGCTTCATGTTTTTTATTCCATTGATTGTCGGTTTAATATATAATGAGACTTCCATTATACACTTGCTGACAAGGGCTTTTATCATACCTGGTTCACTCATGATAATAATCGGACTTATTGTCAACAGGTTCACAAGACCCGGTGATATGCAATTGAAGGATGCAATGTTTATCTGTACACTGACCTGGATAGTATTCTCAATACTCGGCGCAATACCCTTTATTGTACTTGCAGACATGAGTTTTATTGATTCTTTCTTTGAGACAATGTCCGGATTTACAACAACAGGCATAACACTTATACAGGGACTGGACAAACTGCCATACTCAATACTGCTGTGGCGGGCACTGATACAATGGATCGGGGGACTCGGCATTCTCTCCGTCTTTATTCTGATAGGATTCAAAGGCGCTGCTGCTGTGGATAAACTCTTCTTTTCCGAAACACATAAGATAGCTGCAGAAAAACCCCATCCCGGTATATTCAATACAGTCAAGACACTCTGGAAACTCTATATAGGATTCACCCTCGCAGAAATGCTGATATTATTCCTGCTCGGTCTGGGTCCATTTGACGCATTGACACATTCTTTAACCACTGTAGCGACAGGCGGTTTTTCCATTCATGACAGTTCCATTGCCCACTTCAGGATAGCCGGCTACAGTAATTTCAATCTGATTGAAATAACAGTAATGCTATTCATGATGATAGGGGGAATTAATTTCCTAGTCCACTACAATGTTCTGACAGGCAATATAAAATCACTATGGAAGAATTTTGAGATGAAGTATTTCTGGATATTCCTCTTGGGCGGCATCAGTATAATAGCATTGACAAGCATTATCAATACAGGCATTGATTATCACTTTGACGGCCT
>JAWOBN010000043.1:0-10401 GCA_046484245.1 bacterium
AGCGCATTCTCAGTGAGGGACAATCCATTTGAAGTGATAATTGACAGGAGTAGATTCTCGCTCAGTGAAATTGATATCAATATCAATAATAAAGAACAGGCAATAGACGGCCTGCTGAAACTGAACAATATGTACAGATGGCCCAGGGAGGAATTATCACCGGGTGTAATGGGACCATTTTCATTCATCCCATTCCTTGAATGCTATCATGGTGTGATCAGCATGGACCACTCAGTAAAGGGGTCACTGAATATTGACGGCAAACACCATGATTTTACAGGCAGGGGATATATGGAGAAGGACTGGGGCAACAGTTTCCCCGGCAGGTGGATATGGATGCAGACCAATGGATTCAGAAAGGAGGGGGTATCCCTCTTTCTCTCCATTGCGACAATTCCGCGAATGGGCAGGGAATTTACAGGGCTCATCTCAGGACTGCTCATAAATAACAGATTATACAGATTCGCCACATATACAGGCGCGCGCATAAGACATCTCTATGCAGGCAAAAGCGATATTCAGATAATACTGCAGGATAAGAGATACAAGATGGAGATAAGAACGACAAGGCCCCGGGGCGGCAGCCTCAAATCCCCCATTTCAGGCAATATGGAGGGCAGGGTCAATGAATCTGTCAATGCTGAGATCCGCGTAAAACTCATTACACGACAGGGCTTCCCGGTTTTTACAGGAAGAGGCAGAAACGCCGGCCTGGAAGTGGAGTGGTGAAAAGACGTGTGATACGTGTGATTCGTGTGACACGTGTGACTCGGAAAGAAGATAGAAAATGAAATGTAAAAGGAGATATCTATTGACAAATGTCATTGCGAGGAGCGCAGCGACGCGGCAATCTCCTTATGCGCCCACGTCCCTCTCCTGGCTCTCATGGCCTCTATTCACATCTTCCCGCATCACGCACCACGCCTTACGCCACTTGGCCGGCTACTCACATTCTTACGAATCGCACGAATCACACGAACCGCACGAATTCGCACGGGTTTATTCTATTCGCTCTAATCGTTCTTTATATGTACAACGCACAACGCATCACGATATTCCGTAGGGGTTCAACAACTTGAACCCAAAAACAAGTTTAAAGTTACAAGGAATGTGAATAACCTGCCATGGAAGAACATACCACGCACCACGCATTACGCAACACGCATCACGATATTCCGTAGGGGTTCAACAACTTGAACCCGATTTTGTCATTCCGAACGAAGTGAAGGAATCTCCTTATACGCCCTCGCATCCGTCGTTGTACTTTGTACGTTTTCCGTTGTACGTGAGGGAGCTGGCTCCCGATTACTTGTAACTTGCAACTGTATTTATTCTATGCCCGCTTTTTCCTTTGCTTCCTCAATAATCTGCATATTCTTTCTTATTCTCTCGGCATTTTCTGACTGAAGCTCTTTCTCTGTTTCCTCTATTGTCTTATTCAGCTGGTCCATCTGCTTTAAAAATTCCTCTTTATCCTCTTCGGAGAGATCTTCAATATTGACCTGCCCCTCTGCATTCTCCCGGCTCTCCTTCATGGAATTAAGCATCTCCTCCTGCATAACAAGACCCTGCTTCTCTGCCTGCGCAGCAAGAAGAAGCATTGATGACTGTGAGTATTTTTCGAAGGTGAGTTTTGTCTCGCGTTCAATAATATCCTTGAGATTGAGACCCTTTGTGCCTGCCTGGATGGCAGCTGTTGTTGCAGAATAGAAATCAATCTCAGGATATTCCTGTGACACCTTCTTTAATTCACTGAAATAGACGAACATATCATCCTTATTGAGCTCCGGTTTTTCAATCTCTTCATCAGATAATTTATCTACTGCTTTTGAGCTCTCATCCACAGCTTTGGCTGCTGCCTTTGCCCCTTCACTTTCTATTGTCTCTTTTATGTCCTTGCCTGCTTCTCTCATCTCATTGACAGAATCACATGAGACAACTGCAAAAAGAACAATAAGAAAAATTACTACTATGCGTTTCATAAAACCTCCATTTTCCTTTTACTATAGGATTATTTGGATATAATGTCAAGATATTGCTTATTTTTCATTCGCTATTTCCGATTCGCGAATCGCGAATCGCGAATTACGAAAATTCCGGCATTTGATTTTTTGGGGATTTGTTGTATTATTATGGAAAAAAGGAGATGGTATGAAGAAAATAATTATAGGAATGTTTATACTGCTCAGTATTGCTCTTATTGCAGATGAAAACTGTAATGACTGCGATAACTGCAAGGCGGATAATATTGACCCGTATAACAGGGCATATATTGAGGCATTGAGGGAAGACACTGAGGAGTATTCCCGGAAGGCGAATGAATATTACAGGGATGACCGGTTTGAAAAAGCGGCAAAATACTATCTGCTCTATATTATGCGCAATGCACAGGATGCCAACAGTATTTATAATCTTGCATGCTGCTACGGGCTTCTGGGGAAACCGGAACTTGCTGCAGATTATCTGGCGGTTGCATATGACAAGGGTTTCAGGGATATCGGGTTTGCCGACCATGACGGTGATTTTGACAAGGTAAGGGATAATAAATATTTCATCGGTAAACTGGATTCACTCAAAAATGAATACAAGAAGCTTGAGACCAAGGAGAGCAATTATTACAGTGCCGAGGTATTCCTGCCCGGTCTTTTCTATGAACCTGAGAGTGAGTCAAAAGATCTTTTTGTATGCCTGCACGGATACGGCTCCAATTACAGAAAGTTCTCCACTCTGAAGGAGCATTTCAAGAATGATTATGTGCTGTTTCTCTCAGCTCCGTATCCTGCACTGATTGTCGGTAATGAGATGGGTTACAGCTGGGAGCTTGATGAAGAAACAGGACTGACAGACCTCTCAGCATCAAAAACAGCGGAGTATATTGCGCAGGCAGCCGGTGGAATAAAAGAGAGATATGATATCAGGAATGTCTATGTAATGGGATTTTCACAGGGCGGTCATCTTGCCTATGTAACAGGTTTTAAGAACCCCGGGTTGTTTGACGGCATAATAGCACTGGGCACATGGCTGGACAGTGAACTGATAGGTGAAGAAACAGTAAATAATGCCAGTGGATTAAATGTCTTTATAGGACATGGTAATACTGACAGAAGCGTAGATCCTGAAGCAGGCAGGGATGCCCGCGAGTATCTTGAAAGCAAGGAGTTCAATGTCAAAATGAAGATGTTTGAAGGTGCTCATAGGGTTGACATAGAGACACTTGAAGAGGCAGTGGAATGGATGGAGGAGCAGGGGGGTGTATAAGAGACTCAAGACACAAGCCACAGGACACAAGACATGTGAATAGAGTCCATGAGAGACCGGAAAACGGATAACGATGAAGAGTTTAAGAGACTCAAGACACAAGCCACAGGACACAAGTTTATAAAGCAGGTATGAATAGATAAAGATATAATAAAGGGGGAATTTTGAAGAAGAAAATTGATGATTTATCGATTTATTCAAAATCGAGAGAATTGATTAAAGAACTTTACCTGTTAACAAATAATAATGAGCATTTCAAAAAAGATTTCTCTTTTAAGGACCAGATAAGAAGAGCGGGAATATCAATAATTTCAAATATTGCTGAGGGTTTTGAAAGAGACAGTGATAAAGAGTTCCATAAATTTCTTGGATATTCAAAGGGTTCTGCCGGTGAAGTAAGGGCACAGATAACAGTTGCTTATGATATAGGATACATAGATGAAGAAGCAATGACTTCTATACAGGATAAATGCAATAAATTGCTGAGGATGATGAGTAGCTTACGGAATTACCTTATAGATTCTCAATAAAGATTTGTGATTGGATTAATTGTAGGGGCTGTTCGCGAATTGCCCGGAAAGGGACGTGGGCGTATAAGGAGATTGCCGCGTCGCTGCGCTCCTCGCAATGACCGTGTCGTGAGGCGTGGTGCGGGGTGCGGAAGACAAGAGCGAGTAGTAAAGAACCGTGAGAATTCGTGCGGTTCGTGTGAACTTAAGAACGAGTAGACCGTGTAGAGCGCATAGAGCGAGTAGGAAAAAGAAGGTAAAAGAATAAAGGTAAAAGCAATCGGGAGCCAGCTCCCTCATGTACAACGGAAAACGTACAAAGTACAACGACGGAAGTGAGGGCGTGTAAGGAGATTGCCGCGTCGCTGCGCTCCTCGCAATGACATTTTTCAACAGGGAACTCCTTTCACCTTTAATCCTTATCATTCTTTTTGTATCACACGGGAATTATTGTACGCTAAGAAGGAATTATAACAATTTCCCTTTTTCTTGAAAAATATTTTACTTAGTATATAATATATAAACTATGGCAAATGATACAGAAGATAAGCAGAGAAAGCTGTTTGAAGCAATGCTGGATAAGGAGTCATTCAATCCTGCAAATAAATACAGCGGGTCTAAAGATAAGAGCAAAAGGAAGCGGAAGAAGGAAATAGACCTGCATGGAATGAACAGATATGATGCCGAGGATGTGGTGAGCGGACTGCTCAGGTCCTACAGGTATTCGGATGTAATGGAGCTCACAATAATATGCGGGAAAGGAAAACATTCACCCGCAGGTCCGGTCATATACAGGCATATAAGAAATTATCTGAAATCAAACAGCCATCTTTTCAGCAGTATGAAAACAGATGAAAACAACAATATAACACTGAGGTGGAAAGAATGAAAAGAATCATTACATTACTCATAATTGCAATTATTGCCCTTACTGTTATTGTCTCATGTTCAGAAGAGAGGAGCATGACGGAGGGTGCAACCAGGAAGACACTGGAATTGCCGGACAGGGCAAGGGAGAATGCGGACCTTATGGTGCTGAGGAATGCTGTCAGTTATTTCAAGGCAACAAAGGACAGGAATCCCGAGACATTAAAAGAAGCAATAGAATTATCCAAGGCAGATATACAGTGCCCTCTGTCAGTATTTGAATATGATGCTGAAACAGGGGAAGTCACTATTAAAAACAAACAGTAATATCAAGGAGAAATAAATGGCAATCAGAAGAGAAAGGATTCTTACAGCGAATATTGAAGATGAGATGAAGAAATCCTATATGGAATACGCCATGTCTGTTATTATAAGCAGGGCGCTTCCTGATGTGAGAGACGGTCTTAAACCGGTGCACAGGAGAATACTCTATGCAATGAAGGATATAGGCCTCTATCACAACAAACCATTCAAGAAATCAGCATCTGTTGTCGGCGAGGTGCTCGGCAAGTATCATCCGCACGGTGACGGTGCAATCTATGATTCACTGGTCAGGATGGCCCAGTACTTTTCACTGCGATATCCCCTTGTGCAGGGACAGGGCAATTTCGGGTCAATATACGGAGACAATGCTGCAGCATACAGATACACAGAGGCGCGCCTCAATACAATAGCAGAGGATATGCTCAATGATATTGACAAGGGAACAGTGGATTTCATTCCCAATTTTGATGATTCAACAACAGAGCCCACGGTTCTGCCCTCAGGTCTGCCCAATCTGCTTGTAAACGGCTCATCGGGTATTGCAGTGGGAATGGCCACCAATATACCGCCCCATAATATGGCAGAGGTGATAGACGGGACAATAGCATATATAGAAGACCCTGAAATAGACACAGAGGGTCTGATGAAATATATCAAGGGGCCTGATTTCCCCACAGGCGGAATCATACAGGGCATGCGCGGCATCAAGAAGGCATACGGCACAGGCAAAGGCAAGATAACCCTGAAAGCGAGGGTTAATTTTGAGCAGATGAAGAGGGACAAGGAAGCTATTGTCATAACAGAGGTTCCCTATCAGATCAATGTGACAAATCTCATTTCAAAAATAGCCAGTCTTGTAAACAGGAAGAAGATAACGGATATTTCAGATCTGCGCGATGAATCAGACAAGGAAGGCATGAGGATTGTCATTGAACTGAAGAGAGGGGCAAACAAGAAGGTTGTGCTCAATCAGCTGTTCAAGCACACCACACTCAAATCATCCTTCTCCATGCACCTTATAGCACTTGTGAACAATGAGCCGAAGGTTCTCACCCTAAAGGAGATAATCAGGCATTATGTTGACCACAGAAGGGAGATTGTCAGGAGAAGAACACAGTTTGATCTGGACAAGGCAGAGGCAAGAGCCCACATTGTTGAGGGCCTCAAGATTGCTGTTGCCAATATAGATGAGGTTGTCAGAATAATCAAGACAGCAGAGGACACGAATGATGCATCACTGAAACTGCAGAAGAAATTTGAATTGTCCGAACTGCAGGCACAGGCAATACTTGACATGAAGCTGGGGCGCCTGACAGGCCTGGAGAGGGAGAAACTGGAGACAGAGTATATACAGCTTATCAAGATAATTGAGAAATACAGATTCATACTCTCATCAGACAAGCAGATACTTGAGGTTGTCAAGCAGGAGCTTGCAGAGATAAAAGAGAAATACGGAGACACCCGCCTTACTGAGATAATCCGGTCAGAGGATGAGGACCTTCTTATTGAGGACCTTATTGCAGATGAGAAGGTTATTGTGCAGATTTCGCACAACGGATATATAAAGAGGCAGTCCATATCCTCCTACAGGCGCCAGGCAAGGGGAGGAAAAGGTGTTGCGGGCATGAAGACGAGGAAGGATGATTTCGCCGAGCGGATATTCATTGCCTCCACCCATCAGTACATACTGTTCTTCACTGACAAGGGCAATGTTTACTGGCTCAAGGTCTTCAAGGTGCCTGAAGGCGGCCGTCTTGCAAAGGGCAGGGCAATTGTCAATCTCCTGGAGATGGAGAAGGACGAGCATGTTGCAGGCCTTATACCGATAAAGAAATTCAAGGATGACCATTACATACTCATGGTGACAAGGCAGGGTCTTGCCAAGAAGACAACACTTACAGATTACTCCAATCCGCGCAAGGGCGGTATTATTGCAATAAACCTCAGGGATGGCGATAATGTTGCGGACATACATCTGACAGACGGTAACAAGGATGTTATTGTTGTGTCAAAGGAAGGCATGTCAATACGTTTCAGTGAAAAGGAAGTGCGTTCAACAGGCAGAAATACATCCGGTGTAAAGGCAATTAATCTCAGCAAGGATGATTTTGTTGTCAATACTGTGATAGTCAAACGCGAGACCACATCACTCCTCATAGCAACAGAGAACGGTTACGGCAAACGGACTGCAATGAAGGAATTCAGAAGACAGTCAAGAGGCGGCAAGGGTGTTATAGGAATAAAGACAAACAAGAGAAACGGCAAAGTGGTCAATGCCATGGAGGTTCTGGATAATGAAGAGCTGCTTCTCATAGCACGCTCCGGACAGGTGATAAGGATGCCTGTCTCGGATGTGAGGGAAATAGGCAGGAACACGGCAGGTGTGCGCCTGATGAATCTCGGTGTTGATGACAAGCTCAATGATATTGCGATAATTGCAAATGAAAACGAGATACCCGAAGAGGAGAATAATGGCCGGGAAAATGAAGAGGAGTGAAAAGATAAAGCATCTCCACAGGAGAATAGATGACACACTGTCCGGTATAATCATCGGGCAGAAGAAATTCATTGACTCCATTGTCATTACCCTGCTCTGCAACGGTCATTCCATTATTGTCGGTGTCCCCGGTCTGGCAAAGACACTGACAGTCAATCTCCTCTCCAGGATGCTGGACATGGAGTTCAACAGGGTTCAGTTCACACCCGATCTGATGCCTTCCGATATTACAGGCACGATTGTGCTGAGGAAGAATGATGAGGAGGGTTATTACAAATTCATCAAGGGTCCTGTGTTCACCAATATACTGCTTGCTGACGAGATAAACAGAACACCGCCCAAGACACAGGCAGCACTGCTTCAGGCAATGGAGGAGCGGCTTGTCACTGCAGAGGGGAAACATTATACAATTGAGGAGCCCTTCAATGTCTTTGCAACACAAAACCCCATTGAGCAGGAGGGCACATACCCCCTGCCGGAAGCCCAGCTGGACAGATTCATGTTTCAGATAAATGTTGAATATCCCGGCAGGGATGAGGAGATAAAGATAATATCAGACAGGACAATACACGAGACAATTGATATAAAGGAGAATCTGATTACCAGGGATGAGCTTCTGAAAATGCAGTCCATTGTCAGGGAGATGCCTGCAGGTACGAATATTGTAAGAATTATTGCCGATATTGTGAGGGACACCAGGCCCCTGACAAGCCGCCTGGATAATGTCAGGGAATACATAAGATGGGGCGCATCCCCCAGGGCAGGAATGTATATACTGGCTGCATCCAAAGCAAGGGCAGGCATAGACGGCAGGCTGACGCCGGACAAGGAAGATGTCAGGGCAGTTGCGCCCGATGTACTGAGACACAGATTAATACTATCCTTCAAAGGAGAGATGGAGAATGTTGATAAAGAAGAGATTATCAGGGATATTGTCAGTAATTCTCTGTAGCATAATTCTGACCGGCCTGTTCTCGTCAGTTTACGGACAGGATTCCTTTCAGGAGAAGATAGAGACCAATGAGAAGAAGCTGCAGGAGATAAAGGAAAAACTGGAGAGGGTGAAGAGTGTTAATGACTCCATACAGATGCAGAGGACAAAGACACTGATGATACTCAATAGAATGGATGAGGAGATATACCTGACAGACCTTCTTATAAAGGAACTGGAGAAGAGGGATTCCCTCCTTACAGTCAATATAGAGAATCTCAATAATGATATTGACTCACTGGAAGTGAAACTCAATGAGAGGAAACAGAAGCTGCAGAGCCGCCTTGTAGATATGTACAAGAAGGGCAAGGTGCACACATTTGAAGTGGTGTTTACATCAGAGTCCTTCTCGGAGCTATCTGAAGGCATCAAGTATCTTTCCATGATAGCACGCCAGGATAAGATACTCTATGACAAGGTGAGAAGAACAAAAGACCTGCTGGATCTCAAGAAGCAGCAGCTTGAAATGAGCAGGGAGCAGCTGGAGATAGTGCAGGTGGAGGCTGACAGGGAGAAGGAGACACTGCAGATAGAGAAGAATAATAAACAGCAATTCCTCGCAGAGCTATCCGGCAGGCAGAGCAAGCAGAAGGCACTTGAAAAGGAGCTCAATGAATCAAAGGAATCACTGCAGTATCTCATCAATAAACTGAGGGTTGCAAACAAGAAGATAACAAAGAAGAGGGATGTTGCAGAGGGCAAGCATTATTTTGACAGGAACAAGAAAAAGGTTGTCTGGCCTGTTGATGAATACAGCATCATATCCCGGTTCGGATCAGTGAGGCATCCCAAGTATAATACACAAACAATAAATAACGGCATAGATCTCAAGGTTGATATGGGTGCGCCTGTTATTGCTGTGTATGACGGGGATATCATATATGCGGACAAATTCCTCGGATACGGCAATGTGATAATGGTTGATCACGGAAACGGATACTACTCACTGTATGCGCATCTTGATGAAATGAATGTGATTCTCAATCAGCCTGTTATGGCAGGGGAGACAATAGGCACATGCGGTGACAGCGGTTCACTTTCAGGACCCATTCTCCACTTTGAGATAAGGAAAGACGGCAAGCCGCTCAACCCCCTCAATTTCCTCAAATAGTATGTTTGAAGATATTTACGGTCATGAAAAGATAAAATCATATCTTGAAAAGGTGATAGAAGACAAGAGATTCGCCAGTGCATATCTCTTTGCCGGTCCGCCTAAGGTGGGCAAATACACAACAGCTGTGGAATTTGCCAAACATATACTCGGCGGGAAGTATGCTCCGGAAATTGAGAAGTATATATTCCCGGACCTGACAGTTGTATTCCCCTTCCTCAAGAAGGACATAGACCTCAGGGACGGCTATCTTGAGGCATTGCGGGGCTATCTCACTGACAAGAAGAAGCATGACGGGCCCAAGGAGCTGAAGGGCAATGAATCCATTCCCATAGATGTTGTGAGGGAGCTCATACAATATGCAGGCAGACAGACATATGTGTCTGACTACAAGGTCATTATAGTGAAGAATATTGAGAGAATGAGAAAAGAGGCATCCAACAGCTTTCTCAAGCTGCTGGAGGAACCCCCTGCAGATACTGTGCTCATACTCACTACTGATAATATCAATTACATACTGCCGACAATTATTTCCAGATGCCAGATACTCAAATTCGGTTATTTGTCGGACAATGCAATCAGGCAGTATATTGAAAGCAGCAGGAAGAAGATAAAAATCAGCGGTGAAATCAGTATGCTGAACGGTACAATGAGGGATATCAGGCAATTGGAAATGCTGGAAAAGGCAAGCGCCAAGGTCAGGGACAAATTGCTTGAATATACTGACGGCAGGGAAAAGAAGGGCAAGGAAACACTGAATAAGAAAATTAACAGGAAAACAGCAGAGCATGTGGTGAAATCATCCGGTCTCTCCCGGGAGGAGATACAGTCTCTGGATCTGCCC
>JAWOBN010000062.1:0-7790 GCA_046484245.1 bacterium
GCAAGCGGCCGTCAGAGGTTAGAGACCCTGTAGCCGCCAGATTCGGAGAAGGAGTATTTGTGTTCGCAGCATGAAAAAAGCAGCACTGCATTATCATCCGATACAGCATTTAGTATTGTATCCCTCACTTCTTTTGCATTAACTACATCCAGTCCTGAGGTCGGTTCATCCAGTATTGCCAATCTGGGCTTGATCATCAATGCCCTGGCTATAAGCAGACGCCTTGTCATACCCTTGGAATATTTATCCACTTTGTCATTTATTCTTTTACCCAGAGATGCAATATCAATCCCCCTTGCCACCAGTTCGTCAGTATTCTTATCTGTGAAAAATGAAGCAATGAATTCAAGATACTGTCTTCCTGTAAGATTCTTGTATGCACCGGCTTCTTCAGGGAGATATGATATCATATTCCTTATTTTCCCGGGTTCATCTTTCAGTGAAATACCGAAGACCTCTATACTGCCGCTATTGACCTGAATAAGGGTTGAAATGCAGCGCAGTGTCGTTGTCTTGCCTGCACCATTGGGGCCTATGAGACCGAAGACCTCTCCGGGCTCAATCTGAAAACTGATTCCCTTTACTGCATTTACTCCATTGTACTCCTTTACGAGAGCATCAATCTTCAGGGCTTTCATTGTCACTGCTCTCACAGGGTTTACAGGTATTTATGCCGAGTACTGTATATATGCCGCAGACACCGGTTGCAGCTGTAAAGAGCAGCACTATTGCTATCAGAGCAAGTATGAATGTGAGAGGCGCGCGGACAAATCCCAGTGGGAGCAGGAGTATTATTCCGGCAATGACTCTTATTATCCTATCCAGTTTCCCTTCATTCTTTTTCATAATTCCTCCTTTTAAAAAGCTGTCATGCAGAGCGGTCTATTGTCTGTTTTGAGTGCATTGTCAATCTCCGGTGTATATCTGTCATTTGAGATAGTGATATTGCCCAGTGTCAGCATTGTCCTCAGTGAAACAGAACCCATGAGAACAGAAGAGAGGTCTGCAATACTGCCCTCTATGACAACATCCGGCCTTCTGCTGCCGGTTAGATGAGGTAAACCGTCCCTGAACTGCACAATAACAGAACTGTCGCCCCTGAATGTATCAATAGCAGAGAACCGCACTGTGCGTGTCAATGCACTGAAGCGCACTTTCTTGATCTGCCTGAAGAAATCCTCCAGGTCAACCATTCTGTACATTATCATCATTCCGCTGTCTGATATCTTATGGGTTGAACCGTGATACTGTTCAGGGGGCTGATACCTGATATCTCTCATGACCCTGAAGAAATCCTCATCCTGCAGATACAGATTGACATTATTGACCTGATCTGCCTGAGTATATATATACCCGTTGAGGCCCCTAAGTGCATCCGGGGTATTATATATATAAAAACCTATTGTCATATCATTGATAAATGAATCTGAGCTGTCAGGTGCAGTGAACCTGTATATCATTACGCCTGTCAGTTTCTTCCCTTCCCTGTATCCTATCTTGAAATGTTTCTGGGATTTCATCAGACCATCAATTTCATGTTTTTCCATGTCAAACAGTCCGTGTCTGGACTCCTGGTATTCTCTGTAGCAGTCCAGGACCTTCCGGGTATCCTCATCAGTGAGGTTGACAGTGTTGTTTTTCAATTCACTGAAATGGAATTGATCCGGTTTAAAGCAGTACTGCTGCATCGGGGTTCCGTATCCGTATCCCATCTTGTTATAGAAATCCGGTCTGAACGGATAGAGAGCGGATATATTGGCTTTCTTTCTCTTTGAATAATCCAGATAGAACTTCAGCATATCGCGCGCAATCTTCTTCTTCTTATGCAGCAGGTCCACTGCAACAAGCCCTATGCCTGTTGCCTTGATCTTATGATTCCTGTAATTCATCTTCAGGTCAAGGATTCTCATTGTTCCCAGCATTTCACCATTGTCAAAATATCCGTACAGACCTGTCCTCTTGTCCTCCTTCATCATTTTCTCAATAAAACCGAGCAGTTTTTCCTTTCTCTTATTATCCTCTCTCAGAAATCCGGGATATGCATTCATTACAATCTCATTGAATCTTCCCAATTCCCCCTTCTTGACCCTTCTTATTTTTGCCACACTCACTCCTTGTTATTTGAGAATATCCTCTATCACCTTTCTTCTTTCAGTCAATGTTATCTTGTCCAGGAAAGGATTGTGATTCTCCCCGTAGAGTTCTTCGTGATAAACCGGTCTT
This sequence comes from bacterium, assembly GCA_046484245.1. Taxonomy (GTDB): domain Bacteria; phylum Hydrothermota; class 32-111; order 32-111; family 32-111; genus JAXHVG01. Next base: position 2,224 of record JAWOBN010000062.1, read on the forward strand.
GTTGTCTTGTATATCAGACCTGTGGGTATCTTGTCATTATCCTGCACAGTGTTCATTGCATCATTGATATCTTCCGTGTGAGTGTCCAGCTTGTATGTCTTCTCATTGTACAGCTTATATGTATCATAAAAACTGACACAGGGCTGCAGGACATTGATGAATGAAAATCCCCTGTATTTGACAGCTTCCTCAATAAGTGATTTAAGCTGTTTGATATTGCCGGAATATCCCTGCGCGACAAAGGGGGCTTTTGCCTGAAGCATCAGCGGAAGGATATTGAAGGGCTCTTCAATACTCCCTTCAGGTGTGGAGGGACCGACAAAGCCCTTTTCGGAAACAGGCGTGAACTGGCCTGTTGTAAGTCCGTACACACTATTGTAATGCACTATCAGTGTCATATCAAAATTGCGTTTTGCCGCGAACAAGACATGTCCCAGCCCTTCGCCGAAACTGTCGCCATCACCTGCAAATGCAACAACATTCATATCGGGATTACCCAGTTTCATGCCCTGTGCAGTTGCCACAGCCCTGCCGTGGAGTGAGTATAGTCCGCTGATGTCAAGATAGTCAAATATCTTGCCGTGGCAGCCAATGCCTGCTGTTATAAGTATATTCTCCTTCTTCACACCCTCTTCATTGAGTGTATCAACTGCCTGGGAAAATGCATTGAGTATTGCAAAATTACCGCAGCCCGGGCACCATGTGTTTTCAGCTTTTGTTATATTAGCCATTGAAAACCTCCCTCAATTGATTTCCGAGTTCCTCGGGTGTGAATGGCCTTCCGTCATATCTCTTTATTGTCTCTTTGGCTCTCTTGCCTGTCTTTTCATATATGAGGTTTGTGAACTGTCCCTCAGCAGATTGCTCAACAACAATAAAATCATTATCTTCAATATCCTCCATTTCCCATACAGGAAACGGCTTGAGGTATTTTACCTGTATAATGCGCCCGTCAATACGCTCATGATGGAGAGCTTCAAGCACACTCATATATGTTGACCCGTATGTAATAATAACAGGTCCGGATTTGCCGTATCTCTCCACAGTATCCATTCCTTTGAGATAATCCTCAATTGCCCGGTTTTTTCTTATTCTCTTGTCAGCCATAATCTTAATACTGGCGGGGTCTTCTGTTGTAATGCCGTCAGCTGTATGCTCATAGCTGTTCCACTTTATCATATCAGTACTGGGCGGGAATTTGAGAGGGGAAACACCATTGTCCGTAACAGTGTATCTGGAATAACCCTCTCCCTTGAAATCCTCAAAATCAGCCCTCTCGGCCTTCTCCGGGTCAAATTCCACTGTGCCCGTGCTTTCCGAGAGATGTTTCTCAGTGAGCAGAATACCGGGTGTCTGGAATTTCCACACAAGTGAGAGCATCTCTGCAGAAAGATAGAATGCCTGTGCAAATGTGCCGGGTGATGATACAATCATGGGGAATTCCCCGTGTCCCTGATTGAGAGCAAATGAAAGATCTCCCTGTGAAGTGTATGTCGGCACACCTGTTGACGGGCCGGGTCTGGATGACAATACGAGAAGAAGCGGTGATTCGCTCATTCCTGCAAGTGAGATGCCCTCTTCCATAAGAGCAAGCCCGCCTCCGCTTGTCCCTGCCATGACCTTGGCGCCTGTCATTGTTGAGCCTATTGCCATATTGATCACTGCAATCTCGCTCTCGGGATGAACAGTCCTGATTGACAATTTATCACTCATTGATGCAAGATAATGGAGAATTGATGATGCCGGTGTCATGGGATAAGCATAATAGAGATCAAGACCGCCTGCAACAGCGCCCAGGGCGATTGCCTGATTGCCTGTTGCTGTTTTGTAATGCTTCTTCATGTCTGTTATTTCAAATACACTGCCCCCTTTATCCGAGCATGCATTGAATATCTTCTCGGCATATGAGGCATTTTCTTCATAATAATGCGAATACTGACTCTTGATGAGCTTCTTTATATCATCCAATTCCATTCCGAGAGCAGCGCATATAAGTGTTACTGATGCAATGCCGGGCAGAAGCCCCGAATGCTTGAATTCCTTAGCATGGGACGAAATTGAAACCCCGATGCCTTCAAAATCCTCCACCTTATCTTCATTGACAAAATGCACACCGTCACTGCTTACATTTTCCTTGTGCAGGTCATAGCTCCTCTTGTCAAGTGATACAATGATATCCGCATATTTGTAATGACTGTAAACAGGCTCCTTTGATACTGTGATAACAGCAAAATTATGTCCGCCTTTGATAAGTGATTGATAATCATCCATCTCAAATACATGCCAGCCCCTGGCTGAGAAGAGTTCTGTAATGACACTGCCGGCCTTCTTTACTCCTTCTCCCGCTTTGCCGCCTATTAAGAAAGTAAGTTTATCCTTCATAAGGCCTCCTATTGTTTTAATTATATTACAATAATAACTTAGAAAAGTCAAATCATAGATGTTCCTCATTGAAGAATGCAGATGAAAACCGGATTATTTTTATTGATTTTTTTATATAATACTGTATTATTCTATCAGAGGAGGTATTATGGAGACAATTCTTATTCTCGGTGCAGGAAGGCAAGGCCTGACCTGCGGGGAATTCCTTAAAAAACACGGTTATAAGATAATTGTGGCTGACATAGATCCCGATAATATAGACAGGGGCTTAGAGAAGGGGTTTGAAGCAATCAGATCAGATCTGACTGAGAGAGAGGCTCTTGCCGGCCTGATGAGTAAATCTGATATTGCTGTCTCTGCCCTGCCTTCATTTCTGGGCAGAAGGATGCAGGAGGCTGCAATAGAGTCGGGTATTCCCATTATTGACCTGTCATACAGTGACAGAGACCCCTTTGAACTGCATGACCGTGCCAAGGATGCGGGTATTGCCATTGTCCCTGATGCAGGTATTGCCCCCGGAACAAGCAATTTCATTGCAGGGCATTTATATGCCGGGTTTGACAGCATATCCGATATGTCAATCTATGTAGGCGGGATTCCCGAGAGAAGAATCCCCCCATTCAACTATTTTGTCACCTGGTCTGCAAATGACCTGATAGAGGAATATCTGAGGCCTGCCCGTATAATAAGGCACGGCGAGATGCGCACACTGCCGGCAATGACAGGTCTGGAGAAATTCTCTTTCAGGGATTATGATGACCTGGAGGCATTCTATACAGACGGGCTGAGGACATTGCTGCATACAATCGGTGATATTGAGAATCTGGAGGAGAAGACAGTGCGGTACTGCGGTCATGCAAAACATATCTGTTTCCTCAAATCAATGGGTTTTCTGGAGGAAAAGTTCGGTGAGTTCTCGCCCCGGGCATTGACAACATCACTTATTGAGGCACTCAATAATGAGGGCATCAGAGACATAGTTGTAATGAGGATTGAAGCAAAGGGCATCAAGGACAATCAAGAAACATCAAAGACAGTTGAGCTGTTTGACAGGGGCAATGATGAGCTATCTGCAATGGAGAGGGCAACGGGATTCTCATGCGGTATGTTTACGAAGATACTTGCTGATAACAGTAAGGGGAAAGAAGGTGTCATGACCCCGGAAATACTCGGTATGGACAATGATATCTATACCCTCGGCATATCACTATTGAAAGCCGAGGGCATTGATATCAGAGAGTTATAGTTTTCTGCCCTCTGCAATGACTGTGCGGGGGAATGCGCCCAGATTAAGGGGATTCTTGTCCCATACGAGTATGCTTGCTGTCATGCCTTTCTTTATACTGCCCAGCTGATCATCAATTCCGAGTATTTCTGCATTCTTCTTTGTAATGATGCCTATTGCCTCCTCATCCTTCATTCCTTCAATGAGGAAGAATTTCAGTGAATCCCTCAGACACATTGTATGTATCACAGGATGATCGGTCATCAGCCCGTACCTGGCATTGGACTGCATGAGAACTCCGGCATTCTGATAATAAGCATGCTTCAGCTCCACCTTGTAGCCGACTGAACCGAGGGGACCGTACACAATGGGTATGCTGTTTTTGGCAAGTTCATTGAATGTTGATTTATTGAATACATCACCTGTATGGTCAGCTGTTGCCTTTATCTTGTACTTCTTGACAAAATCAATCAGATACATCACATCATCATCCTTATGCACATGTATCTTTGCTGTCTTATTGCCTGAGAGCAGTTCAAGGAGTCCCTTTTCCTCCGGATTGAATGCAAGTTTGTATTCCTTTTCAGCAAGTGCCAGCTCATCATCAAAGTCCTTCTTGTCAATCTTACCCTCATCCCTCTTCCTGTTGAGGGCATTGACTGCCTTTATCTTCTTTATCTCCTCTTTCTCCTCTTTGATGAGCAGATCATCCAGTTTCTTCTCAAGCAGTGCATAGACACCCATTCTTGTATTGGGTCTCTCACCCTTCCACTCTGTTGTTGAGCGGGGATTAAAACCCAGAGCCATTTTGAATCCGTAATCCTTGAGCAGTGCATCCTTGCGTGATTTGGCAAAATTCCTGATGATTCTCGCTCTGCCGCCTATGAGATTGCCGCTGCCGGGCACCACGCATGAGTACAGTATGCCGAAATCCACTGAATCCTTGAAAGCCCTGTCATCAAAATAAATACTGTTCAATGGATCATTATTGGGCAGTATCTGACTCAATGTATCATTTGTCTCTGATTCTGTCCACGGTTCGCCTTCCCTGTCCATACCGATATGTGAATGCGCGTCAATGAATGCAGGTGTCACATAACCCTCATAGTCCGCCTTCATTTTCTTGGAAACAATATCGGTTATCTTGCTGCCTTCAATCACAATGGTTTTATTCTCATATTTCTTCTCCCCGTCATACAGTACCTTTGCCCTGATAATTTTCTTCTTTGCCATAGAACCTCCAGTTTTCTCACAATAATATATTATTTCCCCTCCCCCGTCAATAAATAACCCTCATCCAACTCCCAGGGACGGTGGTTGCAATTTAAGCAATTTTATCCTTTCTGTATCATCCTGCCAATTGTTGTCGGATGAAAGCCTATTTCTTTGGCTATATCCGATTGCCTGTATCCCTGTTTCAGGAGCGTTATGATTATTTGACTAACTTTCTTCTTCTCCGATTTACTTCTATGTTTATGAAACACCTTCCTGTCCAAACCATTGGCATTTAACAGTGAATCTACTATTTGTTTCAGTGTTTTGGTGCGTCTCTCCTTTTTCTTGCTCTTCTCTCTGCCCGGTTTGCGCTTGAGCAGTTTATTGTATTCCTCTTTGGTGCCTATTACGCCCTTGTAGGTCTCAAACTCCCTGTCCGTTATACTCCTGTCATAATCTATCCTCTTCAATTGCTCTATATAACTCTTCTTGCCCTCATAGAATCCGGCACTGGAAAACGGGTAATCACTCTCTTTACTCACTATGCCTGCATCAACGGGATTATAGTGTATATAATTTATTACTATTGGAAGATCCCTCTCTTCTTCCAGTAATGGTTCACTGCCGAATCTCCCCTGGAATACATGGCCCACTGTACCGTATTTGTGATTGAAGTACAGTGCATATTTTGTATTGACCTTTCTCATGAATTGTGCCAGTGGGGTATTGCGCCTGTAAACAAGCA
>JAWOBN010000075.1:0-5657 GCA_046484245.1 bacterium
CAGAGAAATTCCTCATGCAATTGGGCAATATTCACTCTTCCTCCTCTATTACCTTGGGTACCAGTATGAACCCGTTCTTCTCTCTTTTCGCATTGAGGAGCATTTCCGATTTGAGATACGGGCAATTCACCTCATCATCATTGAATATACTGATTGCATCCTTTGTATAGAGCCCATCCTTTGTCTTATCCGGACTGACACTCTGCAGTGTTTTTTCTATGTGTCTGAATATACTGTTGAGCTGTTTTTTGAACTCTTCTGTCTCCTCGTCCGACAGATTGACATAGGATAGTTCAGCAAGATGTTCCAATGTCTCCTTTTTCATTATACCGTCCTCTTTAGATTTGCATACTTGAGATAGACCTTCTTGGTCCCCAGACCGGGGAATTCTATTATCACTATTGTGCTGTCGCCTCTGCCCTTTATGCCTTTTACCCTGCCCCTGCCCCAGTGGGGATGAATTACTGCATCATTGACAGAAAAAACAGAACTGCCGCCGCGCTTCTTCCTGAATTCAAGAGTGGGCTTTGTTCTTCTTTTTCTTTTTTCCTCAGCATTCTTCACACCGTCAACAGGCAGTTCATTGAGAAACCTGGAAGGCCCATTGTAATTGGTTGTACCGAATCTGTTTCTCATATCAGCATATGTTATGAACAGATTCTTTCTTGCTCTCGTTATTGCAACATAGAAGAGCCGTCTTTCCTCCTCCATGCCCCCCTCCTTGTCATAGGAGTTGATATGGGGAAAGAGCTGTTCCTCCATACCTGTGATAAAAACAGTGTCAAATTCAAGGCCCTTTGCATTATGTGATGTCATCAGCACGACCCTTTTCTCCTCCTCTGAGTAATTGTCCATATCAGTGAACAGCGAAACCGTATCCAGATAATCTGCAAGTGATATCTCTTCTGAGGATTCCGCGAATTCATAAGCTGAATTGATAAGTTCCTGAATATTCTCCTTTCTTGTTATTGCCTCTATCTCACCTGATATATTGAGAAAATCCCTATAGCCCGATTTCTCCACTGTCTTTTCAACAGCCATACCGGCATGTTCCGTGAATTCTGCCAGCTGGCTCAATATGCCTGCAAGATTCTCCACACCCGAGTATGTGCGTGCAGGTATCACATCCTTGTACTCACTGCAGTTTTTTATTATTTCATAGAGTGTTCTGCCTGTCTGGGATTTTATCTCCATCAGGCCCTCAATGCCTTTCTTGCCTATACCCCTGCGGGGCACATTGATTATTCTCAGTAATGAATACTCATCATCAGGATTGACCAGTATATTGAGGTATGCCAGTATATCCTTCACTTCCTTTCTTTCAAAGAACTTCACTCCGCCTATGACTGTGTATGGTATGTCCATTTTCCTGAACATCTCTTCAATGGGCCTGGACTGCGCATTGGTCCTGTAGAGCACTGCAATCTCACTGAGTGAGACCCCTGACTGCCGCATTGCATTGACCTTTTCAGCTACAAACTGCGATTCTCTTCTTTCATCAGCAGTGCGCACAAGCATTACATCCTCGCCCTTTCCCAGGTCTGACCACAGTGTCTTGCCCTTTCTCTCCATATTGTGGGCAATCACTGTTGAAGCTGCCTTGAGTATCTTCTCAGTTGACCTGTAATTCTGCTCCAGCTTGACAACCTTTGTACCGGGAAAATCATTGTCAAAATTCAGGATATTCTTCACCTCAGCGCCCCTGAACCCGTATATGGACTGATCATCATCACCGACAACCGCAATATGATTGTCCCCTGAATAGAGCAGTTTGAGGAGTTCATACTGGACCTTGTTTGTGTCCTGATATTCATCAACAAGTATGTATTTGAACATATGCTGAAGGCGTTTGCGGAATTGCTCATTGTCTCTTAATATACTGTATGATTCAAGGAGCAGAGAATCAAAGTCCAGTGCATTATTCTCACTGAGATAATCCTCATAAGCACTGTAAACATCATAAATAAACTCCTGAATCCTGTTTTCAGTCATATGCCTGTACTCCGGGGGTGTTATCATCTTATTCTTCAGATTGCTTATAATGCGCCTCACATGTCTCGGATTGAGCCTATCGTAATTCTTCTCCCTTATGATCTTCTTTACAAGGGATTTGGAATCAGCATTATCGTATATTGTGAAACTGCTGTTCAATCCTGCCTGTCTCCTGTACATCTTTATCATTCTGACAGACATAGAATGGAAAGTGCCTATCCACAGACCGCGCACAGGCACATCCACGAGACCGTCAACCCTCTCCTTCATTTCATTCGCAGCTTTATTGGTGAATGTGACTGCAAATATTGAATAGGGGCTTTCATTCAGCTCATCTATAATATAGGCAATCTTACGGGTCAGCACCCTTGTCTTGCCTGAACCTGCGCCTGCAAGAATAAGGAGCGGTGAATCAAAATATTTCACTGCCTCCACCTGTTTTTCATTGAGTGAACCGGTCAGTGTATTATTCATTGTAGTATCCCCTGAACCATTCGTAGAATTCCTTCACCCCTTCCTCAAATACTGTATGGGGGCTGTATCCCAGTACAGATTGCGCTTTGGAAATGTCAGCATATGTCTTTACTGATTCGCCTTCCTTTGCATTTGTTATCTCATATTCAAATCCGGGGAAATACTGCTTCACAGTACCCAATAGCTTCTCCATATTTATCATTCTGCCGGAGCCTATGTTAAACACCTCAAAAGCATTGTTATTATCCGTATATTCAATGACACTGTCCATTACAGCAGCTATATCACCCACATATGTGTAATCCCTTGCAGTCATGAGTGAGCCGAATACGGATGATTTTATATTGTTCATTGCATTGAGGAAGAATCTGTGCAGCACAAGATCGGGCCTCTGGCATGGCCCGTAAACAGAAAAGAGACGCAGTATCACTGAATCAATACCGTATATATTATGATAAAGACGGGCTGCATTCTCCCCATTCAGCTTGGATGAGGCATACACTGACTGGCAGGAGCAATTGTCCGTCTCACTGAACGGCACATCAATATTGCCGTAAACAGATGAGGAGGAGAGCATTATGAATTTGCGTATATCGTGCTTTCTGCATATATCCAGCACATTGACCGTGCCCATGAAATTGACATCATAGTAAGTGTAGGGGGTTTTGATTGACTGCCTGACCCCTGGGAGTGCTGCACAGTGAATTACAATGTCAATATTTCTCTCTGATACAATGCTGTCCATTGTTTCTTTGTCCAGAATATCACAATTGAAGATACTGCCCCGGCTGCTGCCGTAGCGGGGCTTCTCACTGAGTCCCAGGTTGTCCAATTTGTACTTGACAGGGTAGAATTCATCAAAATTATCCAGTACCATGACATCAAATCTGTCCTGTAATCTGCGGTATATGCGGGAACCTATGAAGCCCGCTCCCCCTGTTAGTAAAATCTTCTTTTTCATAATTTTTTATTTTATAGCAGATACAATCAATAGTCAATAAGTTGATGCTTGATTGTGTAAATCTCAATAAAAAATGCCTTTTTTTAGATAAACTAATCCCTCGTATATATTTCGGGTTTTCCCCAAAACCATATTGACAAAAAAAAAAAAAACGATTACAATAATTTACATTATGGATAGAGTAATAATTCAAAAAGGAGGAATTATGAAGAAAGGTTTCTTGAAGGTGATGTGCCTGATAAGTATCATTCTCATTTCTATTTCAATTATGGGTTTGGAAGGGGGAATAAGTGAGGGTAAGAGTTCTCTTATCAGAAAATTTGACAATACAGATATTTATACAATCACAAACAATGCTATTGATGGTACAATGGGGAATGATAAAGGAACAATCAGCTGGGGAGCAGCAGGGAATGTAGTAACCCTGATAGATATGTTTGAGGTAACGGGCAATAAATATTATCTTGACAAAGCATATGAATATATAGATAGAATAGTACAACTGAGGGATGACAACAGGGGTGTTATCTCGTATTTGGATGTGGATGCAAATGCAGTTACCAAACCTCTCTGGAGAAATCTGGCATATTCAAGGTATTATATAGGAGAACTGCCCAAGGAAGATCCTCGTATATGGGAAGACAGTCTCTTTGTCAGCAGATATGATAAGGATGGCAATATTCAATATCCTGACACATCCGATGCTTATTGGGCGAATGTACAGATTGTACAGACAGGTAATATACTGCGCTGCCTGCTCAGATTTGCAGAGATTATGGATAAATATGATTTATGGGATGATTATCCATTATTAAGGGAAAGTTATCTCAATGATATTAAATCAAGTATTGAAGCATATGATGTTCAGTGGTTTGAATTTCCTTCTGAAATCGGAGGTTTTGGTAATAACTATTTCAATTATGGATGGCGTGATAATGATAAACTGTCACTCAGTCCATCTAATAATAATGAAAAAGTGTTTGAGAGACTACAGTACCATGCAAGAGATCAGAAGAATTATCCTGTCCATAACAATCATTTTACTTCAATGGGGTCTTCACTTTTAATGATGTATGAGCTGACTGAAGACAGCAGTTATTTAATAAAAGTCAAAGAACTTCTAACCTCATTCAAAATGGGATTGGGAATAGACAATAATAACAGTTATCACTGGAACTATGCATTTTCAAAGCCCGACAGCGGCAGGGAGGAGGATATATCGCATGCAAGATTAAGTACTCTATTCCTGTATAAGTGTTTTCACTCGGAAAAGGTTGATTTAGATTCAATCAATAGTGAAGACATGGAGAAACTGGCAAATATGTTCATGAGGAATATGTTTGAAGGTGATATTGACCATTATGAGTGGGTAGTTGTGCCGGACACTTTTACTATTGACACTACTATATACAGCTGGGAACTGATATTGAAAGACGGTATTTATGACATGAGCGGTTTTGTAGATGGAACATCTGCCGATAGTGCACAATCATATAATAATGGGTATTGTTATTATACAGGCTGGGCAAATGCGTCAGCAGTTTTTTATATTCCATTATGCAGATATGACCCCCGCATATACGAAGTAGCATACAATATATGTTCAGATGAAAATTACAGAGGATTGAAGAATCTCCTGTACTATTATGATGATTATGTACCATGCACAGTAACATCCAATCCGGACAGTATAACATGCAATAAAACAGAGGATGTGGAGATAGTATTTAGTAACATCAAGATACTGGGAGATCTTGCAGTAAAGATTGTTCATGACAACCAAGTGATTATAGATACTTTATTTCAATATCCGACAAACAGTGATCCTGACAGCATAAATTTATCACTGGATGGTTTCAGGACAGACAAGACCAAACCATTGATTATAGAGTATTATTCAGACAATGAAGGCATAAAGGGACCGATGAGAAGTCATGAGATACCGGTAAAAGGCAAGAGACTCTATGTGGAACATATGGAGGAGATTCCTGTTCTCAAATACACCAATGTTGAATTTTTGGTCAAAGGGACGAATGTAAATTTGAATGATACACTCAAATATCCGCCTGTTGCAGTTCCGGGCTGTACAATTGATATTGAATATGCAGACGGAAGCATAAACAGGGGCATAACAGATGAAAATGGTAAATGGGTGTTTGCCAATGAAGAGATAGACAGCTTTGTCTCGATCGGTGCCGCTTCCGGGATCTTGGGCGTGGCAAGCGCTTGT
>JAWOBN010000112.1:0-3745 GCA_046484245.1 bacterium
CAATCATCAACAATTTCAGAAATTACCTTGAAGATAAAGGCTGCTCATTCCGCCTGTCGGAAACTGTTGTTGATATTATCAGAGACAGTGATACTGTTGAGGTCATTACTGACAAAGGCAATAATCTCACTGCAGAAAGTATTGTTATTGCACCGGGCAGGAATGGCTCCAAATGGCTCCGTGATATTGCCAAGAAACACAGTATAGAGTATTCCAATGGCAAGCGTATTGATGTGGGTATAAGGATTGAGGTAAAGAGGGAACACTACCCCATAACGGATTTTCTCTATGACCCGAAATTCAAGATAAGAACAAAATATGATACTGAAGTAAGGACATTCTGCACCAATCCGGGCGGAAGGGTGCGCCTGGAACAGTATGATGAATTCAAACTGATAAACGGCGATGCACTGAAAAAGAAGAAGACAGAGAACACCAATTTCGCATTGCTCAATACAATAGAACTCACTGAGCCGCTTACTGACCCGTTTCTCTTCGGGCGCCTTATTGCAAGTGCGACCAATATACTGGGGAACGGCAAACCTATTATACAGAGAGTCGGGGATTTCCTGGATGAGAAGAGGAGCAAGAGTGAAACATTCTATGATAAGGACAGATGGTTCAATAAACTCACACCGACTCTCAAATCAGAGAAAGTCGTTTCCCCGGGTGATATAAGAATGGCTTATCCCTATAAAATCATCAAATCCCTCAAGGAAGCCATGATAAAACTCAACAAGATATTTGATAATACAATACTCAAGGAAGAGAATGTCCTCTATGCCCCTGAGATCAAATTCTACTCACTCAAATACAGAACAGGCAGGAATCTTGAGACCACAAGAAAGCATATATATGTTGCAGGAGACGGTGCTGGTAAATCCCGGGGTATTGTGGGAGCCGGCATATCGGGCATACTTGCAGCAGAGGGTATAATCAATGAATAAAGCAGTGTCATACATCAGATCACTGGTGTATGCTGTCAGGCCCTTTGAGAATATGCAGCATATGGCAATGACAATTGCAGGTATTTCATTCGGCGCATACTCAGCCGGCATACTTGTCATTGACTCTGAGATAATACTGGGAATGATTGCTGTATTCGCCTTTCTCTCCCATGTGCTCAGTTTCAACAATTATGCAACATATGAAGAGGATATGCAGGATGCCTCCAAGGGATTCAGCACAAAATTCCGGTTAACGGGTAAAATATTCCAGTTTCGTGTATCCCTTGTATTTTTCCTTATCACAGTGGGCATTACTCTGTACATATCCCCGATTATCACTGTTATTGCCATTCTGCTGATGCTTGCCTGGGCTCTCTACACACATCCTGCAGTAATGCTCAAGAAAGGCAGGTTCATGCCTTTCATACTGGACTTTATTACAATGCCCCTGCTCTTTCTGTTCGGATTCTACCTGACAGGCAGTATTACCCTAAATGCTCTTATTATCTCTCTCTTCTTCGGTATGATTGAAACAGGCGGGCATCTCAATCACATGGTCATTGACAGTGATATTGACAAAAAAACAGGCATTCTCACTGTTGCTGTCAGGTTCGGCATGAAGAGGGTTTTTCTTGTATCCATGCTCTTTCTCATTACAGCCCCAATCTATTTTTTTATTGCAACACTGGATATTCTGCCCCTTATAATGGCGCTGGTCTTTATACCCGGTATCCCATTGCTCATTATCAGGGCATTGCCTGCAATCAGGGGGCAGTTCAGCAGGCAGAGGTCTGTTGCCCTGAGGTCAATATACAGAACAGTATATATCATTGAAACACTGATACTGGAAATATTCATACTTTTGAGCATTTCTTATAAAATCGCACTATGATAACAATTAACAATCTTTCCTTTTCCTATGGTATGGACAAACTCTTTGATAATGCCTCATGTGTATTTGAAGATGGCGTCAATGCACTCATAGGGAGAAACGGTACTGGCAAGACCACACTGTTTGAAATGATTGCAGGAAGCAATAGATCCTACTCCGGCGATATTGCATTCTCCGGTTCACCTGTAATAGGTTATCTCAAACAGGAGATGGAGATAGGCGGCGAGGACAGACTGGCCATTGATTTCCTGCTGGAGCATCTGCCCTTTTACAGTGAGTATCATCAACTGCTGGCAAAGATTAAGAATGACCACAATCCGTCCAAAAAACTCCTCGGAGAATTCTCAAAGGCAGAGGACCATTTCAGGCGCAAGGGCGGATACAGTGTAAGGGAAAGCGGGCTGCGCATTCTCTCCGGTCTGGGGTTTGATGATTACAGTGGCAAGAAGATGAGTGAACTGTCATACGGTTATAAAATGAGGGTTATGCTGGCAATGATACTGATTGAGGATAATGATATACTGCTGCTTGATGAACCGACAAACCATCTTGACCTTCCTTCAATCAGATGGCTTGAGGAGTATATATCCGGATTCAAGGGTACTGCTGTCATTACATCACATGACAGGGCATTCCTGGACAAGATGTGCAGTTATACTGTTGAGATAAGCAGGAAGAAGCTCTTCCGGTACAAGGGCAATTACTCTTTCTACAAGGAAAAGAAGGAGCAGAATAAGAAGATTGAAGAAGCAGAGCTCAGCAATCTCATGGAAGAGGCGGAACATCTCAGGAAATTCATAAACAGATGGAAGGCAAAGGATTCAAAATCATCACAGGCAAAATCAAGGGAGAAGAAACTGGAGAAGGTGCTCGCGAGAATTGAAGAAATTGAACAGGACAAGGAGCATGTCAGTGATGTGCGTCTCTCCATGAACAAGGCGCGGCCTGTGAAGTCCAAGAGGGCATTTGACATAAACATAAATTACAAGGCGTATAATGACAAGAAGATACTAAAAGACATTGATGTGTATATTGCACCCTCAGACAGGATATTCCTCATTGGGAGGAATGGGGCAGGCAAATCCACACTGACGAGGATAATTGCAGGTGAGGACAGTGATTTTGAAGGCACTGTGAAGAAGAATCCGTCACTGGACACACTGTACTTTGATTTTGATTATCTGAGGAATATCAGGGACAGCAGAACACTGTTTGATTTTGTGGGCGAGAAGGAGGGCAATATAAATACTGTCTCTTCTGCACTGGGTATGATGAATTTCACAGAGAATGATTTCCGTAAAAAACTCTATATGCTTTCAGGCGGGGAAAAGGTCAGGGTCTATCTCGCCCGTCTTTTCCTGGAGCAGTTCAATTTCCTCATACTGGATGAACCGACCAATTATCTGGATATTGAGACAATAGACATGCTTGTCAGCTGGCTGAAAAAACTCAAGACAGGATTCATCATTGTCACGCATAATGAGTATCTGCTTGAATCAGAGGATAATGCTGAGATATGGCATATTGAAAACAGAACACTTGTCAGGGAATTCACCAATTACAGGAAGTATGTGAGGAATAGAGAGACAGAAGAGGAAAGCAGGCAGGATAAGGATTTTGAGGAGAAGAATGAGAAGACAAAAAATTACAACAGGCAGGACCTTATCAACAGGAGAATTGAGATAAACAGGAAACTGAAAACTGTTGAGGAGAACATTGATTCACTGGAGAGCCAAAAGGATGAACTGTACGGGAAGCTCTCCTCTCCTGATATATTCAAGAGAGGAGCTGAGGTCGGCAGGATAAGAACCCGTCTTAATACAGTTGAAAAAGAACATAATTTTGGTGCCGAAAATTAAACACAAAAACTTAGCATCCTCTTCTCCTAGAACGCCCTTAGACAAAT
>JAWOBN010000078.1:0-7514 GCA_046484245.1 bacterium
CCAGTTCCTCATAGGATATTTTGTCAGGGTCATATGTTATCTCAACTGCTTCATAATGCCCGGACTGGCCTGAAGTGACATCCCTGTAAGTCGGGTCTTTTATGTCTCCGCCCATATATCCTGATACTGCGGATTCAACACCATCCTTCTTCTCAAAATGGTATTCAACACCCCAGAAACAGCCGCCTGCAAAATATGCCTTCTTGAGGTCTGCTGACCTGTCCGGAACAAATACAAGGGATATGGAGTTGACGCAATGCCTGAGATTCTTGTCTGTCATCTGCTCGCCCTCAAAGACATGCCCCAGATGGGCTCCGCAATTGGAACAGACAATCTCCACTCTCCTGCCGTCTCTGTCCGGTATTCTCTTGATTGCGCCTTCTATTTCATCATCAAAACTGGGCCAGCCGCACTCTGATTTGAATTTATCTGTTGAGTGGAAGAGTGGAGCACCGCATCTCTTACAATTATATGTGCCTTTTTCATAATGGTCATTATACTCGCCTGTGAAGGGCATCTCTGTACCTTTGTCTATTATAACCCTTTCTTCCGCCTTTGTCAGTTCCCTGTAATCATTGTCTTTATTTTCATTGGTCATGGTATTTTCCTTTTTACAGCTTACGAGAATTGAGAGTAAAATGAGTGCGAAAACAATATATTTTTTCATAATAGAATATAAATTGATTAAGCAGGATGTCAAGACATCGGGAACAAGATCCCGATGTCTGCCGGTGGCCATCAGCTGCCTGCTGACAGCAAATCGTAATGCGTTTTGCGTGGTGCGTGGAAGAAGGTAAAAGATTAAAGGTAAAAGGTAAAAGAAGGAAAAATGGAGCGGGTAGAAGTAAGAGACTCGAGACGCGGGACACGAGACACGAGACATCGGGAACAAGTTCCCTCACGTACAACGGAACTTGCGTGTGACACGTGTGATATGTGTGACTCGTGTGACTCGACATGTGAATAGCAGGCCACAGAGATTGCTTCGCGGATGCTTAGCGAGTATGGTGAACTCGCAACGACATGAAAGAAGGCAAAAGCCCAAAGGTAAAAGATAAAAGAAGGGAAAAGGGATCGGGTAGAAGTAAGAGACACGAGACGCGAGACACGGGACGCGAGAAATCGCAGCGAGCTGCTCTTTCTGCCTTCGGCCATCAGCTGCCGGCTGCCAGCAAATCGTAATGCGTGTTGCGTGATGCGTGGAAGAAGGTAAAAGAAGGAAATCCAGATTCAAGAACCAAGATCCAAGATACAAGAAATGTGAATAGCCGGCCACAGAAAAATAAAGTTTCATGTTCCAAGTTTCATGGATTAATTGTATAAGAGCAGGGAGAAGTAAAAGACACAAGACTCAGGACCCAAGACTCAAGTCTGAATGCCGAGCGAGGTAGTGCGTGGGTGGATAAGGAGGACCGGCTTGCGCCGAGTCAATGGTTTATGGTGAATGGTTGATGGTCAATGTGAATAGAGAGCCATGAATGTGCGGGAGGGAATGGTTGTGAAGTGAAGGGAAGGGAAGGGAAGTCAGGATGATTTGGTGATATTGGATTTGCTTCTGACTTCTGCCATGCCCATGAGATTGAACAGTGCAGAGAATAGGGCCATTGTGGGGTGACTAATAATATTGGACAGGTTCATTCTCTTTATGATGCCTCTCAGGGAGTAGATGCTGCGCCTTGCATTATTGATATTTGATTCCATCTGGCCTGAATGCCTGTCATTAAAAACAAAACGGAAATACGGATAAGTTTCCCTGAGCCACCAGTTCTTCACTGAGGGATTTAATTTCAATTTCTCTTCATATAGTGGTGTGCCGGGGAACGGGGTTAAGGGGCTCAAGCCGCAGAGGTCGGGATTATTGTTCAGGATAAAATCCGATGTACTGTTCAATGCATCAAATTCATCACTGTCAAATATAAATGAAGCATAGACCATAATACCGTAGTGATGGAGTTTATCTATGACTTCAGCATAATCCTTATGTATATTGGTCTGTTTATTGTATGACTTCAGCATTTTATCACTCATACTCTCAAATCCTATGAGCAGGCCTCTGCAGCCATTACGGGCAATATATCTCAGTGTATTGTCATCAGCAATACTGATGTCCGCCTGGGCAATCCATCTGACATTATGACTCCCTGCATACCGCGCAATTGTCATCAGGTGTTTTCTGTCAGCTGCAATATTCTCATCAGTAAAGAGCACTATGCTGTTTCTCAGTTGTTTCAGCTCACTGTCAATCTGCCCGGGATCCCTGTACTTTATCAAACCGCCTGAAACTGATGCTGTTGAACAGAACCGGCATTTATACGGGCATCCGCGGGATGATTCAACAAGATGCATGGGCAGATATCTGTATTTATCATATATGCTTCTGTCAGGCATGGCAAAATGCCTATTATCCGGATCACTCCTGTATAAAGATTTGACTGTACTATTCCTCAGGTCATTCATTACACTGTGCCATGTGGATTCAGCGTCACCCAGTACAATACTGTCAAAATGCCGGCCAGTTTCCTCAGGGTTCAGCATAGTATGACAGCCGCCGGCAATTGTTCTTACACCCAGTTTGCGGAACTGAGAAGATATATTATATGAGTTACGGGCATTGTATGTCTTAACACTGAAGACAACCAGATCATAATCCGGAGAGTATCTGACCTCTTCATAGCGTTCATCAATAAAATCCGTCTCAATATCTTGTGGTGTGAGAGATTTCAGAATGGCAAAGACAGCAGGCTCTGTGTTCCAGGAAACAAATCTCCTGTCTATATTATGAGAGAACATGGCGGAATTGACAAAGAGGATTCTAATGGTGAACTCCCTGTGTTATTTTAATTGCTCTTCCCTATATGCAGATTGAGTTTCATATCAATTTCCCTGCGCGCAAGGAATGACTGCCCGAAGTACAGTGTTGCAAAGTAGGGGTTCTGGATATTGGCTCTGTAATTTGCCGCCCTTTTAATAATGGAGGGGATTGAGAAGAATTTACGCCTGTATTTGATGCACCTGTCTCTTATCTCCTCAGGGGATGCATCAATGGGCCTGAAAGCAATGTCACCATAACTGTATGCAGGATTGCGCCACCATTTGCTGTAGATCAACCTCCCTTCTTTCTCAAGGCGTTTATACACATCTGTGCCCGGGAATGGAGCAAGATGATTGAATGCTGCAAAGAGGAATTTGTTGCGCATGGCAAATTCATAGGTCTTTTGGAATGTCTCCTCGGAATCATCACCATACCCGAAAACAAATGTTGCATATATGCCAATACCTGCATCATGTATGCGTTTAATGAGTTCATTATAATCACCAAGGGAAACATTCCATGACTTTTTCATCTTTGAGAGATTCTCATTGCTCAATGATTCAAATCCAATGAGTATAAGTGAACATCCCGACTGTTTCATCAGTTTGAGGAGTGATCTGTCCTCTGCCATGTGGAGTGAACCCTGGCCTGCCCATCTGATATTGAGTGATGCCATTCTTCTGAAAAGCTCCTTTGACCTCTCCTTATCAGCAATGAGATTATCATCAACAAGGAAGAGATTAGAGTTTCCGCATGACTTGATATCCTTGATTACACTGTCAATGGGCCGTATCTTATAGTGCTGTTTATAGAATGCGCTTATGGAACAGAAATCACATGCAAAAGGGCATCCCCTGGAAGTCTCAACAAGCGATACAGGCATATAGCCCTTGCCGGAGAGTATTGAACGGTCAGGCATAATATCATTCATTGTGCATTGCCCGGGGCCATAGGTTTGCTTTACTGTATTATTCCTGATGTCTTCAATCAACTGATTTATAATGGGTTCAGCTTCCCCCAGTATAATACTGTCGCAGAACCCGGCAGCTTCATCAGGCATTAATGTCGGGTGATAGCCCCCGCATATTACGGGAATATTCCTCTTCCTGAATTGACCTGCAATATGATAAGCGCGGTTTGCCGTATATGTCTCCATGCTGATAAGCACTGCATCTGTATCAATAGCAAAATCAATATCCTCCAGTCTGTCATCAAAGAAGGATACATCAATATCCGGTGGTATCTGCGAATACACCTGAGCTATTGTGAGTGGCTCCATCTGCCATGTTCTTATATACTGTTTGCCCGGTCTCCGCTCAACACTGGGATAAATAAGAGTAATATGCATAATTATACCTCTAATGCCTTATAAAGTTCTCTGTCATCCGTGATTGTCAATGGTTTTATGTCGCCCTTCTTCATGCCTTTTGACTGCATATAACTGATATACTTATCTGTGTATGAAAGTGATGATGAGTGGAATATCTTAATATGCGATATCTGTCCCAATTGCCTGGAATGATTGTAATGATAATTCTCAGAGAGTTTTTTATCCACTGTACGCGCCAGTTTCTCCGGGTGCATATTGTCCTTGCTGCCTATATACAGCCGGTAATGGAATGAGCCCTCAAAACAAGGCATAAAGGCAATAAAATCCGTATGGAAATGCTTTGTGATATACTTGTCAATAACAGACATTATAAATTCCTCACTGAGTTTCTCACCGAAAAAATCCAGTACATTATTGCTCCTGCCGATAAATTTTATTATTGGCAGGTGATTGTAGAATCCCGTGACCTTTACCCTGTCACCGAGATTATACCTGTACAGCCCGCCTGATGAGGTTATTATGACAGTGTATGAATTGCCTGCCGATACTTTATCCATGCCAAAGACATTGCCGTTTTCATCCATGAATTCAAAGAAATGTGAAAGCACGGACAGCACATTGCCGTAACCTGTCAGCGGGAAACTGACAAATGCCTCTGTTGCTATGAGTCCCTTTGCCTGAATGCGGGCAAAGGGGAGCATTTCCTTCAAGGGCTTTACTGAGAGTGATGCATATCCGTCTGCCCAGCAGCTTATCATATACAGATGAGGCCATAATGACCGGAAATCGGGAGTATTGCCCTTCAGTTCATTTTTGAGGAGTGAGAGCCTCTTTTCTGAAAGCATTATATCTTCTGACTTTTCAATAAACTTGATGATCTCAGTTCCATTGGCTTTAATAAACTCCAGCAGCAGTGTGAGGAATTGGGGATTCCACACAGAAATGAAACTGAGGTCTTCACATGATGCAAGATGGGCGCATGTTGTCAATCTCCAGAGATCATTATCACTGACTGATGAGACAGATGAAGGCACAGCCATGGAGTTTTCAATGAATCTGCCTAAGAATCCGAGATACTGGCTGTCTTTGAGAAACCCCACAGGCAGGTCACAGTCATAATCATTATCTGTTGAAGGGGACAGTGACCAGTATGCTTTTCCTCTGAGCAGTGCCGGGTTGTTTTTATAGAGGTCATAGAGCCAGGGGTATATGCCTCTCTTGAAATCATTCTGCAGTGATGATGTATAGGGGATAAGTTTTGTGCCTGATGTGCCTGAAGTGGGCTCCATCAGTTCTACTTTCCCTGAGGTGAGGATATTGTTCTGACCCCTGCATATTTTCTTCATATAGTCACTGTAGTAATCATAGTCATTCACGGGAACGCGGCCTGTAAAATCACTGTATGACTTGATACTGTCAAAACCGTGTTTTTTACCGAACAGGGTATTCCTGTTTTTACGGACAATACTCTCAAGTATCTCATACTGGGTATTCTTTTTAAGTGATGCTTTTTGAAATCTCTGATAATACAAAGCCAGATAGGGCATTAACAGATAATTAATCATAGATAAATCCCTTCAGTATCTTCTGCGGTATGCTTTTCATATTATTCACTGATATCTTTGCTATGCATGACAGTTCATTGCCCTGCCTGTAATCAGGATTCTTTTCAAGAAAGAACCGGACATGCCTGTCATTTAATCTATTACGGGGAATCTCTGCATACTGCGGTCTGAGTCTTTCACCACCCGGAATAGATACAATACCTGTTGCAGGGTCATAGAGATCACCGAATCTGTCGTATGACACACGGTCCAGTATTCCCTTCATTTCATAACTGCCTTTTCGGCAAGGATAGTACTCATTGAAGAAAAGAGGCAGGAATCTGTATGTGCGGAATCCCATTGATAGAAGATGCCAGTAAACAGGTCTATCACTGTATGCCTTTATCATATCAGAGCATACAGATAAGAATCCCTCCATCAGTGCTCTCTCATTCCTGTACTGCTCACTCACCACTGTGCTGCCTGAGAAGAGTATGGCAAATTCATCATAGATGGACTTATCATAGGATGAAAATCCGATGAGATTGTCATTTTCATTATCACATATGAGGGTAATGATTGACTTATTGTGTATATCTTCTGCAAAAGATCTGTAATCATATATAAAATATCTGTTAAAGAGTTCATACATATTATGCATATCATCGTCAGACAGTCTGCTAACCGGTATATTATTAAATACAATACTCATAGGCGGCCGACCTCAATGTGCAGCGGATTGGACTTCAGATTACTGATTTGCAGTTCATTATGCCAGTCAACAGCATAGATAGTGGAATCCATCCGTATATGCGGATAGGTGTTCAGAAGAGACTCAAGAGGCGTATCGGGGGTGCACCCTGTTATGAAGAACTCATTGCCTTTTTTGCAGGATAATTCAGATAATGCATCAATAAGATTTGGTGTGTCCTCTTTGCATGCATTACCTATAATAAGCGGGAATATATATGAATAGCTCAGCTGTTTATTGACAGGCGGCAGGGCGGGTGTCTTTCTTAGAGATGAGAGTAAATTGTGAAAGGGCCTTATGAATTTTACCATAGGACTGTATGATGCAATATAGAGCTGCTTGATACGGGATATGTCCCATAGAGACGCCAATGCCCTTATCCTGTTGTCCCTTTCAATGAAGTACAGATTCTCTCTGCTGATCTCCATACGGGCACTGTCAAACAATTCCTCTTTTGTCAGATACGGGAAAAAATTATGTTCACTGCCGTACTCTGTAATAAATTCATACAACCTGTCCCTGTAATTGTCTTCATATTTTTTGATATACTGACCGGGCTTTGACTTCTTCACACCGCTCTTTATTATAAATGTCCTGTAATCTGTCAGTGGGATATATGAGGGCAGTCCGCCCTTGAGTGATGTCAGAATCCTGCGAGCAGCTTTATTGCTTTTCAGTATGCTTGTCAGATAGCAGAAGGCATCATGGGAGTCCGATGTCTCTCTGAATTTTTTATAGCCCAGAGCCAGGGAATATCCGTCTCTGTAATCCTTCTCCAGACGGAGATTGTGGAGATAACCAATGGTCTTTACAGAACCGTTTATAAATACCTTGCGGAAAACACATGTGCCGAATCCTCGTACAGTACCGCAGGTATCCCTCAACTCTTGAATATGCGCATTCGGGGGCCCCAGCCAACGACCACCGGCATCAAAAAAATCATCCTCCCTTGCCCAGGGTGATTCCCAGCAAAGATCGTAGCGTACAAACAAACAATCATCGGGCAAAAATTCCCGCACTTGTTCGGATATCTCTTCCAGCCAGTTGCCACGCCGTTCTTCATCCGGAAGTTGTTCC